>JAKBCJ010000142.1 GCA_021807975.1 Pseudomonadota bacterium
CGATGAAGCGGGACCGGCCGGGCTGGCCGATCTCCAGGAAATACTGGCGGGCCATTTTCAGCGCGGCCTCGACGGCTTCGGAACCGCCGGAGACGAAGTAGGCATAGGCCAGGCCGCCGGGTTCGTGGCCGACCAGGGTTTCCGCCAGTTCCTCGGCCGGCGCGGAGGTGAAGAAGCCGGTATGGGCGTAGGCCAGCGTGGTTGCCTGGCGCTGGATCGCCTCGACGATGCGCGGGTGCTGGTGGCCGAGGCAACTAACGGCGGCGCCGCCGGAGGCATCGAGGATGTCCCGCCCGTCCGCCGCAGTGAGCCAGACTCCCTGGCCGCCGATGGCTATGGGCGGCGGGGCGCCGCGGAGGGTACGGTGGAGGACTCGGCTTCGGGTCATGGTTATGGTCCTGAAACGTATTGCGCGTGGACGGCGAGGTGGGCAGGATACGCCGGAGGTTATCGAGTGGGAAATCGGCGACCATAATCCAACTGGTCGGTGATTCTGGAATGTAGGACTTAAAATCATGCCACTCGGACTCCCTGGCGACCTTTCCTTCTATAAGCTACTCACCGATTGGGGGAGCTTTCTGGCCGGCCTCCTTGCCCTGTTGGCTGGCCTTTTGGCCTATTGCGCAGGGCGTAAGCAAGCGGATGCCACCCGCGAGGCTACAAATCAGCAGTTGAAGGCCCAAGCATGTGCGCGGGCGGCGGAAATTCTAAACATCAAAACTGCAATTCGGGCCGAGATCATCGCCTTTGCAAAGTTTGTTATTGGCGCATTGGAAATCTGCCAGCGTATTGGAACGGGAAAAATTCTCGTACCACGGACAGATGCTAACTCCATAGTCAGATCGCTGCAAAGGCCGACCGTGTTTCCTGCTGTAGCCGACCGAATCGCATTATTGAAAAACCCCCATTTGCCCATACAATTTTACATGCGGATTGATGAAGCGAAGGATATGGCTGATATGTTAGCCGTTGCGACTGCCGCGGGGCCCGCCGCGCCTGGAACGACATCGTCTAACATCGCCGTTGATCCAAATAACGCCGTAGTGATTGCGGACTGCCTGATCACCGCACTTCAGTTAGCAAGAGCGATGATCATCGATACACCCGGCGATGTGTCCGAGGCCGAACAGATTGTAACCAAAAGAACTTTGGACGACATTGACGCCGCAATGATCGCGTCACGTGAGAGCTTTCCAAACGCTTCGTCGTTCCAAGACGCTGGCTGACCGGGGCGTGCATTTGTTTCTGGTTTGTAACTCCTGTCTCCGCCAATCCCAACGCCCTACCCCAACGCCTCAGCAATCCGCTGCGCCAGCCGCCGAGCCACGTCGTCCTTCGCCAGCCGGGGCCAGGTCTCGATCCCGGCGGCCGACACGATATGCACCGCGTTCTCCGCCCCGCCCATGATGCCGGTCTCCGGGGAGACATCGTTGGCCACGATCCAATCCGCGTTCTTGCGCGTCAGCTTGCCCTGCGCGTTCGCCATCAGATCGTCGGTTTCCGCCGCGAACCCGACCACCAGCCGGGGCCGAAGCGGCCCGGCGGCGGCGATGGTGGCCAGAATATCGGGGTTCGGAGTCAGCGCCAGGGCGGGTGGCGCCGCGCCGGGCTGCTTCTTGATCTTACCGGTGGCGGCCTGCTGCACCCGCCAATCCGCGACGGCGGCGGCGAACACGGCGATATCGGCCGGCAGCGCGGATTGGCACGCATCCAGCATCTCGGCCGCCGTTTCCACCCGCCGCACCGTCACGCCAACCGGATCCGGCACGCTGACCGGCCCGGCTACCAGAGTCACGCGCGCACCCAGCGCCGCCAGCGCCGCCGCGATGGCATGGCCCTGCTTGCCCGACGACCGGTTGGCAATATAGCGCACCGGGTCGATCGGCTCATGCGTCGGGCCGCTGGTCACCAGAGCATGCCGCCCGGCCAGTGGCTTCGCGGCCGGAGCCAGCAGCGCCTCGATCGCCGCCACGATCTCCGGCGGTTCGGCTAGCCTGCCGGGGCCGAATTCGTTGCACGCCATCGCGCCCTCGGTCGGCTCCACCACATGGACGCCGCGCTGTTTCAGCGTCGCCATGTTGGCCCGTGTCGCCGGATGCAGCCACATCCGCACGTTCATCGCCGGGGCGACCAGCACCGGCTTGTCGGTGGCCAGCAGCACGGTGGAAGCCAGATCGTCAGCCAGCCCCCCCGCCATTTTCGCCAGAATGTTGGCCGTCGCCGGCGCCACCACCAGCAGATCGGCGGCCCGGGAGAGCTGAATGTGCCCCATCTCCGACTCGTCGGTCAGCGAAAACAGATCAGTATAGACCTTGGACTCGCTCAATGCCTGCAACGACAGCGGCGTGACGAACTGGCCGCCATTGTCGGTCAGCACGCAGGTGACGCCGCAGCCCTGCCGGCGCAGCAGCCGGATCAATTCCAGCGCCTTGAAAGCCGCGATCCCGCCGGAGATGACCAGCAGGATGCGCTTGCCGGACAGGCTCACAGCCGCCATCCGGCGTGGATCGCGGCGATGCCGCCGGTCAGGTTTCGCACCGTCACGCGGGACAGCCCCGCCTCGCGCATCATGCCGGCCAGGGTCTCCTGATCGGGGAAGGTGCGGATGCTCTCCGCCAGATACTGATAGCTGTCGGCATCGCCGGCCACCATCTGGCCCAGACGCGGCAGCACCTTGAACGACCACGCATCATAGATCGGCGTCAGCGCGGCGAGCGTCACGCGGGAGAATTCCAGGCACATAAACCGCCCGCCCGGTTTCAAGACCCGCCGAGCCTCGCGCAGGACGGCGTTTTTGTCGGTGCAGTTGCGCAGGCCGAAGGCCATGGACACGCGATCGACGCAGCGATCCGGCAGCGGCAGTTTCTCCGCGTCCATGACCGCGAAGCTGATATCGTTAGCGAAACCCCGGTTCAGCGCCCGATCCCGGCCCACCGACAGCATGGCATTGTTGATGTCGGTCAGCAGCACCGGCCCGCCGCCGCGTTTCAGCCAGCCGAAGCTGATATCCCCCGTGCCGCCGGCCAGATCCAGCAGCGTGTGCGTCGGACGCGGCTGCAGGGCATTGATAAAAATCTGTTTCCAGACCCGGTGGATGCCAAGCGACATCAGGTCGTTCATCAGGTCATAGCGTGGGGCCACGCTGTTGAAGACCTCGCGCACCATACCGGCTTTCTCAGCACGGTTTACCGTGCGGAAGCCGAAATCAACTGTCGTTGCGGGATTGTCGCTCATGGCGCCAGTGTATAGCCTGGAATCACCCATGCCGGAACTCCCCGAAGTCGAGACTGTGATGAGAGGCCTCCAGCTCCGCCTGGAAGGCCGCACCCTTAACCGCGCCGTCGCTCGGCGGGCCGATATGCGCTGGCCGCTGCCGCCCGCATTGGTCGCGACGCTGACAGGCGCGCGGGTCACCAGCTTCCGGCGGCGGGCGAAATACATCCTGATGCGGCTGGACAGCGGCTGGTCCGTGCTGATCCATCTGGGCATGTCCGGGCGGATGCTCGTCGAACCGGTCGGCCGCAACGACATAACGCCGCATGAGCATATAGAACTTGAAACCGACGATGGCTGGCGCGTTGGCTTCGTCGATCCGCGCCGGTTCGGGTCGGTGGACCTGATCGAAACCGCGCGTGAGGACCAGCACAAGCTGCTCGCGGGCCTGGGGCCGGAACCGCTGGACGATGGCTTCAACGTCGCGGTGCTGGATGCCGCGCTGGCCGGCAAGAAAACTCCGATCAAGGCGGCGCTGCTGGACCAGAAGATCGTCGCCGGGCTAGGCAACATCTATGTGTGCGAGGCACTGTACCGAGCGGGAATATCCCCGGTGCGGCTGGCCAACAGCATTCCCGGCGTGCGGTCGAAACGGCTGGTCCCGGCGATCAAACAGACTCTGACGGAGGCAATCGCCGCCGGGGGTTCATCGTTGCGCGACTACGTGCAGACCAATGGGGAATTGGGGTATTTCCAGCACGCCTGGAAAGTCTATGGCCGCGAGGGCGATCCCTGCCCCACCTGCCAGTCCGACGACAGTTGCGACGGCGTGCGCCGGATCGTGCAGTCCGGCCGCAGCACGTTCTACTGCGCCCGAAACCAGCGTTAGGCCGGTGATACGGCAGGTCGCCGCGATGCTGCTGCTGACATCGCGGCTGGCCTGCGCCTCCGATCTGCCGACGGTTTACCACGAATCCGCCCCGCCGGACGCGGAATTCGGGATCGCGTCCGCTGTCCAGGTGTTGCCGGGCGGCTTGGTGGCGGAACTGTCCGGCAGTTTCTCCAGGTCCGTACCGGACATGCTGCGATCGGTGCTGGACCGGACGCCCTCGGTGCGCGCCGTGCGCTTCGAAAGCCCCGGCGGGGATGTGGCCGCGGCGATGGATGTGGCGCGGATTCTGCACGGCCGGGGCCTGGACAGCTATGTCGGGCGGGGCTGCAACTCGGCCTGCACGCTGGCATTTCTCGGCGGGCGGCGGCACTACCTGGCCCCGGGCGCCCGGTTGGGATTTCATCAGGCGTGGTCCCCCGGCGTGGCGCCGTCGCGGCTGGACGGGCTGCTGCGCGATGCCTACGCGCAACTGGGCGTCCCCGGCGGTTTCATCGACCGGGTGCTGCGGACGCCGCCGGATTCGGCTTGGTTTCCGACGCGGGCGGAACTGCGCGACGCCGGCTTCGAAAGCGGCCCGGCGCCCGAAGCGTTGGCCACACCGGACGATCCGGTGTCGCGGGCCTGGCCATATGCCTTGTCGGTGCTGCGGTGGGCGTCCGATGCCACTCTGGTACGCTTCGGACAGGCGCTGATACCGCTGCTGGACGCGCTGGAAACACGCGGCCCGGACACGTGTTGGGCGTTCATGCTCGGGACTCCGGCCGACCTGAACGCGATGGTCCCCAAGCCGGCAGTGGATGAGATGGCCGCCGTGCTGAACCAGGTTGTCGAGGATGTGCGCTCCTCCCCATCCGTCGGCATCGACGCCGCGGAACGCACCCGGCTGCGGGAAGAACTCGGGGCGGATGCACTCCGGCGGAATGCGGACTACTGCCGGGCGCTGCGGGCCACGATCCAGGACGCGCTGCGGTTGCCGGCCGGGACGCCCGGGCCGGCACTCCGGGCGCTGCTTTCTGGCGGATAGTCTGGCTGGCCGAAGCCTCGTGCCCGGGCTAAACGGATGACTCGGTTGCCCGCCTGTGTGCCGCGGCCTGAAACACATAGAGAGACGGAGTTCGATCCATGCGCATAGCCGTTATCGGTGCCGGCGGAGTCGGCGGCGCGTTCGGTGCCGCCCTGGCCAATGCCGGCGCGGATGTCACGTTCGTCGCCCGCGGCGCCCACCTGAAAGCGATGCGGCAGAATGGCCTGCGGATCGAAGGCGGCCGTGGCGAGACGGTGATAAATCCCTGTCAGGCAACCGATGACCCGGCGACGATCGGGCCGGTCGACTTCGTGCTGTTCTGCGTCAAGCTGTGGGATGTGGAATCGGCCGGCGAGCAGATCAAGCCGCTGATCGGGCCGGATACCGCGGTGATTCCGCTGCAAAACGGCATCGACGCGGCCGACCGGCTGATTCCGATCCTGGGTGCGGGCGCGGTGATGGGCGGGGTGGCGCAAATCAGCGCGACCATCGCCGAACCGGGGGTCATCCGGCAGGTCGGCGCCTTCATGCGGCTGGTGTTCGGGGAGCTGGCGGGCGGCAAAAGCGAACGCGGCGAGGCATTCCTGGCGATGTGCCGGAAGGCCGGCTTCGATGCGAGCCATAGCCCTGCTATCCAGACGGAGTTGTGGATGAAGTTCATCCTGCTGGCCAGCAACGCCGCGATTACCGCCGCAACACGGACCCCGATCGGTGCATTGCGCGACGACCCGGACACCAACGCGCTGTTCGGGAAGGCTTTTGCGGAAGTCTTCGCGGTCGGGCGGGCGAAGGGGATCGCGCTGCCGGACGACGCGGTGGAAAAAACCCTCGGTTTCACCCGCAATGCGCCAACGGCGATGATGGCCTCCATGGCGCATGACCTGATCCGCGGCAACCGGATCGAGTTGCCGTGGCTGTCCGGCAAGGTGGTGGCCCTGGGGCGGGAACTGGGTATCGCGACCCCGGTGCATGAGATTCTGAATGCGGTGCTGAAGCCGTTCACCAACGGGCGGGGGGGATAAGACTACGGCGCAAAACACCCGGTTGGATTGACGCCAGGACCGATGGAGACCGATCAGGGCGGGGTAAGGATGATCCTCTCCCCGCCCCCGGTATCCCGGGTGCGGTCCCTCGCACACAGAATGACGAACAGGCTGGCTATCGTGGCGCCGTCCCGGCGGGGGCCGGCGCGAAGATGGGGGTTTCAGCCGCCGAATTGATGATGACTGCCGCATCCTCCGGCAGCAGGAAACCTTGCGCCTCCGCCTCGCGCGCCGCGACCCGCACGCGGTTTACGTAGTCGTTCTGGTCCTTATAAAGCGCGGAGATCTTGTCCGCCGGGAACGGCAGATAGGCGCCAACCAACGAGCAGATGAACGTCCGCGGCGTGTTTTGGGCACCTTGGACACCCAACGGCACGGCGATATCGGGCACGCGAACCCCGCCCACCGGGTTGCCGTAGGCATCGCGCACCGGCACCTGGATCACCGCCCCGGGCAGCCGCTTCGGCGCGCCCAGCACCGTCGGGTCGGCACCGGCCGGCTGCAACGGCATCAGCCGCGTCGGCGGCGGTTCGGCATTGGTGTCCACCCATGCGTCCAGCCGCAGCAGCGTGGCCCGCGATACCGGGGTCCAGTCCAGCGACCCCGGCGCCAGTTGGCACGCCGGCGCCTTGGGCACCGTGACGTGCGCGGCGCCCGCCACATCGTACATCCGCACATTCGCCGGCAGCGGCAGGTCGGCTGTGCCGCCCGCCCCTGTGCGCCCCAGCGACGCCCGCAGCGAGGCATAATCGACGGTCGAATTGATCAGCAGCATCTTCGGCGGCACCTCGCCGCGCGCCCGCACCTTGGCGACGATCTCGCCGATCGTCAGCACGCCGTCATGCACGCCGGGAAACTCCGGATGCTCGAAACTCGGTGACCCGTTGGCGCTGGATTCCGGCCCGGTGCCGGATTGCATGATCGGCAGCAAGCCGGCGCCGGACACGAACACATGCATACCGTCGATCACCCGGCGCCCATTCACCTGGTTGAAGCCGTCCAGCAGGAAGGTCTTCAGGAACCGCCCGGTCTGCGACTTGCCGCTGGCAAGCACACGGCTGATCCGGCCAGCCAGCGGATTCGGCGTCCCCGCCGTGTCGGCCGAGGCATGCGCCAGGAAGTCAGCCACGTCGCGGACGATGGCGAACCCGGCGCCCTCGACGAAGTGCTGCCTGCCGTCGGAACCCGAGAAAGATGGAAGTGCCGCGTCCTTGCCCAGTTCCCACGACACCTCGGCGACGGAAAACCCGCGATCTTCCAGGAACCCGGTGCCGGGGCTGGTATTGCCGGACAGATAAGGCAGGCCGCGCGGACTGTTGTACAGCGCGTGGGCATAGGGGTGGCCCCGGTTCGGCACATCCACCAGCAGCGCGCCGTTGCCCTTCGCCAGATCGGCGGGGATGAACAAGATCACCTTGGTGGAGTACAACACCATGCCGCTGGCATCGCGGGCCGGCTTGTCGATGTCGGGGATGGCTTCCGCCGCGGGGGAAAGCTCGCCGACAACCCGGCCATCCAGGCGGATGTAATCGCCGGCCTGGAAAGAGCCGTAGGGCTGCTGGCTGGTGATTTCCAGCTTCGTGACCCGGGCCACGGCGGTGGAGGATGCCATCGCCACGGCTCCGGCCAGGACGGCGGCGGCCGCCACGATGTTCAGTGCTTTCATGTGTTCCCCGATGTGCGTCACAGTGGCGTTCGCGGCCTCAATCGATCGCCGCATGGACCAGGTTCGCCACCCGGTCCAGCCGCGCCGAGTGCCAAGGATCGGGACTGACGAAATTGGTCAAATAGGTAAACGAAACCCCGCTGCTGGGGTCCGCCCAGGAATACGACGATCCCACGCCGCCGTGCCCGAACGTCGCCGGGGCGCCGATCGTGCCCAGGCCGCGGATGCTGTCACTCTCGCCGCGCACATGCGGCCCAAGTCCGCGATGCATCGGAATCCCGCTCATTGCATGATCCGGGCTCTCGCCGGTGTGGTTGCGCGAAACATAGGCAATCAGCCGCGGCGAGAACAACCGCACGCCGTTCAACCGGCCACCGTGGCCCAGCATCTGATAGAACGCCGCCATCCCGCGCGCCGTGGCGAAACCACCGCCGCTGGGCAGGCCGGACGACCGGAAGGCGGCGGAGTTGTCCCGCTTTTCCGGCGCATACGTATCGGCGCAGCGGTGCTGTTGCGACTCCGGCACGCCGACGAAAATGTCGTTTCCCAGGCCCAGAGGCTCGATCACCCGCTCGCGGATCACATCGCGGTAATCCTGGCCGGTGATCGCCTCGATCACCATCGCCTGCACAAGATGCGCGGCACGCGGGTGGTATTGCAGCCGGCTGCCGGGCGTCCAGTCCAGCGAGAAGTCGCAGACCTCCCTCCGCATCAGCGCGTGGTCGGTCCAGGTCGACCGGGTCACGTCGCCGGACGGGAAGCCGCCCTGGTGCGTCATCACCTGTTGCAGTGTGATATCGGCTTTGCCGCGCGCGGCAAATTCCGGAAGGTGATCGGCGATCTTGTCCATGAAAGACAGCCTGCCGTCCTCGATCAGCGTCCAGATGGCGGCGGAGGTCAGCACCTTGGTCTGGCTGAACAGCAGAAACAGCGTGTCGTTGCCGGTGGCCAGTGAACCGCCCTCAGTCCGCGCATCGCCATAGGCTCGGTTCAGCGCCAACTGACCGTGCCGGGCGAGCGCGATCTGCGCGCCGGCATAACGGCCCTGTTCGATATGCGACCGGATCAGTGCATCCAGGCGGTCCAGCGGTTCGGCGGCGAAACCAAGCGCCGATGGGTTGGATCCGCCGAGCGGGTAAGAGTCAGTCATGGACGGTTCCTCTGTTCGATAAAGCATTGGTCGCAAGGCTAAGCCGGTTCGGCGTTTGCCGCCACCGCCGCCCGGGGCGTTAATATTTTATCAACTATTTGCCGCTACAACGCCTGGTCATGGACCTGACCGTCTGCATCTGCACCCATGACCGCCCGCGCTATGTGCGCGATTGTCTCGACGGCCTCGCCGCCCAGACCGTCGCCAGGGATTGCTTCAGCATCGTTGTCGTGGACAGCGGGTCCCCCCCATCAACCGCGGCCGAACTGGCAGCGCTCGCGGCCCGGCACGGCGCCCGGCTGATCCGCCTCGACCAGCCCGGCCTGAGTCTCGCCCGCAACACCGGCGCATGGGCTGCCCGAACCAAATTCATCGGCTACCTCGACGACGACGCGATTCCCGCGCCGGACTGGGTGGAAGCGATTTTGGCCGCCATCGCCCGGCCCGGCCAGCCCCCGGCCCTGATCGGCGGGCGCATCCTGCCGAAATGGGAGGCGCCGCTGCCATCGTGGTGGCCGCCGTCGCTGACAGGGGTGCTGTCGATCGTCGAGCATGAAGGCGGCGGCGAATATCGTACCGCGTCGGTTCCCAAGGGACTGGAACCCTACGGTGCCAACATCGTGATTCACGTTCTGTCGCTGCTCGCGGCTGGCGGTTTCGGCAGGGGCGCCGGCCGCTGCGGTGAGTCGCTGCTGTCGGATGAGGAAGTCCAGCTCGCCTGGACAATGCAGGATGCCGGCTTCTCCGTGCGCTACGACTCCAGCATCACCGTCTATCATCAAATCCAGGTCCGGCGGATGGAACCGGCTTGGTTGCTGTCGCGGCTGTACTGGCAGGGCGCTTCGACCGTGCTGACCCGGCGGGCTCTGCGCCAACCCGTCACGATCTGGCGAGAACTGCCGCGCCGCCTGCTGGTGGCCGCGCTGTTCGCCCCGGCCGCGCTGCTGCCGCGCCAGTCCACGCTGTTGCTGGCGGCGCGTTGGCGCCTTGCCTATGCAACCGGGTTTATCCGGGCGGCCTTCGGCTGGCGCGTCGCCCGGCCGGTCGCGCCGACAGACGCCGCCCCCGCCGCGGCCCAAACCGAGACTCCCGGTTCGGTGGCAAAACCGATGACCGCGGCTAACTGACGATGCCCGCCGGGGGGCGGCGATGCGGGCGGATCCGGCCGTGTGTCCGCATGACCATCCGGGACTTGCACCGCGGCGCGGAATCCGCCAACCAGTTGCCCTCCGGCGGACCAGCCTCTGCCAGGGTGCCATTAGCGGGATAGCAAAATCGCCTGATGCCGACGTCTTTTTCTGTCCTGGATATGGTGCATCGCATTCCGTTGACGGCGCGCACCGTGCTGTTCGCCGGCTGCGGCAACGGCGACCTGGCCCGC
>JAKBCJ010000143.1 GCA_021807975.1 Pseudomonadota bacterium
CCTGCCGCCTTGCGGGTAGCCGCGACAGCCTCCCGCGCAGCGCGCGCCATAAGTCCGCTGTCGTTGGCGATCGTGCAAAGCTGAAAGCCCATCTGCATCATGCGGGCGGCGTAGGCGGCAGTGCCGTTATGAATGCCGGCAAACTTGCCGTGCTTCTTACATGCGGCCAGAAGATTAGTATAAATCTCTAGAATGATCGGCTCCTCGCGATCCAGGATTGGGATTAAACCCAGCGACAAACCCATATCGGATGGCCCGATATAGATGCCGCTAATGCCCGGAACGCTTAGGATTTCGTCGATGTTGTCGATTCCCTGCTGCGTTTCGATCATCGGAATGATCAGAATTTCACCGTTGGCGGTAGCCTGATAGCTGCTCGCTTCCCCATACATCGCGGCGCGGATCGGGCCGTTGCTGCGTTTGCCCATCGGCGGATACAGGCACGCATCGGCCAGGGCCTTTGCTTCAGCCGCCGTGTTCACCATCGGGCAAATCACGCCCATCGCGCCGCCGTCCAGCACTTTGCCGATAATACCCGGCTCGTTCCAGGGAACGCGGACCATCGGAGTGATCGGATGCGCCTGCATCGCCTGAAAGCACTGTACCATAGACTGGTAATCCTGCACGCCGTGCTGCATATCCACGGTCACGCTGTCCCAGCCGCACTGCGCCATGACTTCGGCCGAGAAGCCGGATGGGATGGCAAGCCACCCATTAACATTAGCCTTACCGGCGTCGATGCGGGCCTTGAGTTTGGTCGGCATTACAGCGTTTCCCCCACTTTAAACTATCTCGGCAGGCTAGGCTCGGTCATCCGAAGCGTCAACGCGGGCGGGAATCAGCCAATGGTAGCGTTCGCACAATACCGCAGTTGCGTTGACGCCTTTAGTTTAGCATCGACTTCAGGATATCCAATTGCACCCGGACCCGGTTTGCGGCCACGCCTTCCGGCACCAGTTCCAGGAACCGCAGATAGCAATCGCGCGCGGCAGCCACCTGCTCCAGCCGGTGATTCATGATCCCCGCCTGCCGCCACAGTTCGGACTGGTCCGGCGCGATCAGCAGCATGTCCTCGATACACCGCAACCCGCCGCGGAGGTCGCCCGCTTCCAGGCGGCGGGTCATAATGTTGTTCTGCAGCCGCAGCAGCACCCGCCGCGTGCTCATCGGCTGCAATAGGCCGGGGCGCAACTCGGCTTTCTCGCCTTCCACCCGCTTCAGCAGCGCCCGCAGGTCCTTCGCGGACATCGTTTGGCCGTGGTTGAAGACATCGACCACAACCTGAGTCTTCTGGCCCTCCAGCGCGACCAGGAAATGTGCCGGGAAATCGACCCCGTGGCTGCCCCACCCGGCCGACCGGGCGGCGTGGAGCCACAACACCCCCAGCGCGACCGGCAAACCGCGACGACGTTCGATCACCCGGATCAGGTTGGCATTGGCCAAGTCGTCATAGGTCTCAGTATCGCCGACATATCCGAATTCGCCCACCAACAGGTCGGCCAGCGCGGCGGCCCGCCCCTGCAGGTCCTCGCTGTCGAGCATCCGGGCACGCTGAACCGCGCCCTTCGCCAGGTCCGACAAATGCCCGGCGGCGGACATCCAGTCCGCCGCCGGAACATCGCTCCTGGCGAGCTGCAGGGCGGCGTTGCCGATGTCGATTTCGGCATCCGCCACTTGACCGATCGCGGCCAACGCCGCTCCGGGCTCCGTCATCGTGCTGACGCGGCCCTATTCCGCCGCGGCTTGCGGCAGATAGATTTCCTTACCCGCCTCGGCGAATTCAGCGCTCTTGGCGTCCATGCCGGCCATCCGTTCTGCCTCTACCCGTAGATCCTGCGTAATCTTCATGGAGCAGAATTTCGGACCGCACATCGAACAGAAATGCGCGACCTTGTGCGCTTCCTTTGGCAGGGTTTCGTCATGGAAGGACCGGGCGGTATCGGGGTCCAGCGAGAGATTGAACTGGTCCTCCCAGCGGAACTCAAACCGAGCCCGGCTGACGGCATCGTCGCGCAGCTTGGCGGCGGGGTGACCCTTCGCTAAGTCGGCGGCGTGAGCCGCAATCCGGTATGTAATGACGCCGGTCTTGACGTCATCGCGGTTTGGCAGACCCAGATGCTCTTTCGGTGTGACGTAGCATAGCATCGCGGTGCCGTACCAGCCGATCATCGCCGCGCCGATGGCGGAGGTAATGTGGTCATAGCCCGGCGCAATGTCCGTGGTCAGCGGCCCGAGCGTGTAGAATGGAGCCTCGCCGCATTCGGCCAGTTGCTTGGTCATGTTGACCTTGATCTTGTGCATCGGCACATGGCCGGGGCCTTCGATCATCACCTGGCAACCCTTGTTCCAGGCAACCTTGGTCAGTTCGCCAAGCGTCTCCAGCTCGCCGAACTGGGCGGCGTCGTTGGCGTCGGCATTCGACCCCGGACGCAGGCCGTCGCCCAACGAGAACGACACGTCGTATTTGCGCATGATGTCACAAATCTCATCGAAGCGCTCATACAGGAACGATTCCTTGTGCTTCGACAGGCACCACTTGGCCATGATCGACCCGCCGCGCGACACGATCCCGGTGACACGTTTGGCCGTCAGCGGCACATAATGCAGGCGCACGCCGGCATGGATGGTGAAGTAATCGACGCCCTGTTCCGCCTGTTCGATCAGCGTGTCCTTGAACACTTCCCAATCCAGCTTGGTCGGGTCGCCATCGACCTTTTCCAGCGCCTGGTAGATCGGCACGGTGCCAATCGGCACAGCGGAATTGCGCATGATCCAGCTACGGATGTTGTGGATGTTCCGCCCGGTGGACAGGTCCATCACGGTGTCCGCGCCCCAGCGCGTGGACCACACCAGCTTCTCGACTTCCTCGGCCACGCCCGATGTGACGGCGGAGTTGCCGATATTGGCGTTGATCTTCACCAGGAAGTTACGGCCGATGATGACCGGCTCCAGCTCCGGATGGTTGATGTTCGCAGGAATGATCGCCCGGCCGCGGGCGATCTCGCTGCGGACGAATTCCGGGGTGATGAAAGCGGGGATTTCGGCGCCGAAGCTTTCGCCGTCGGCAACGCGTTCCTCTGCACCCGATATCATTTTAGTGCGGCCCATGTTTTCGCGATGGGCGACGTAGATCATTTCCTCGGTAATGATGCCGGCGCGGGCGAATTCATACTGAGTCACCATCTGGCCGGGGCGGGCGCCATAGATCGGTATATCGGCCGGGCATAGCGGCACCAGCTTGTCCGCACCGATATTGCCGTTGTCTTCCGGCTTGACCTCGCGGGGCACCAGACGATCGAAACCGCGCTTGGCCAGCCATTCGCGACGGATCGGCGGCAGGCCGGCTTCGAGGTCGATCGTTACCGACGGGTCGGTGTACACGCCGGAGCAGTCATAGGCCCAGTACGGCTCCTCCTTCGCGCTGGGATCCAGCTCGATCTCCCGGAACGGCACGCGGATATCGGGACGACCCTCGGGGCTGGTGTAGATTTTGCGCGACCCGGCGATGGGACCGGTAGTCACCGAACTGGGGCGCGTGGTGGCTTTCGACTGGACCGTCATGGACCTCTCCGTTGTTGAGCGGGTGGCCGTCGACGAATCGGGAGGGGTCTTGCGGTGTTGACCCGTCCCTCCGCCGGCATGACCCGGATCAGGTTCAAGGGTCACCGCCCCGCCGGACTTCCCGGCTCTTCGCGGAATCTCAGCCCCTCCGGCGGGGCACCCCTGGGTAATGGACAAGGATGCGGCGGGTTGGAACGAGAGTCAAATACCAAGGCTCCGGCTGCCGGTGGCACACGATCTGTCCCGTGAGATTGGCCCCCTGAGCAGGGCGAGGATGCGCTGGACGGAAGTGTTACAAGTTGTGCGGCATTTGGTCGGCATATTTGTTGACCAGCACATGCATCAGCAGCACCTCGGTCGCCAAGCTGCTGTCGATCGGCCGCTCTGGCGCGGGCGCCTTCACGACATCACCTGCGCATGCCCGGCAGCGGCAGCCCGTGCAGCGGATGACTCGCACCCGAAGATCAACTGGAAGATAGTCAAGCATCTCAGAGACATTCTCGCCTATCTGATGCAGCAGCGCATCGCAGCATGCGCAGGTCCTGCCGGGAAATACGCCACGATCTCCACCGTGTGCAATGCTCCGGCACAGCTCGATCGGCTCGCCGCGGTTACCGTGAAAGGCGGACAAGACACCGCCAGCATACGCGCAAGGCACCTGGATCGGTCACGCCGTGTTCATAACGAGAGTCGGGCATAATCAGACCGGCGAAAGCTATGTGGAAGCGATGCGACACTTACGAGGGGACTGATGACATTGACGATCTGCCCCGCTGGGGGGCGTCGCGCAGTGCGGATCGTTCCAACTTTTTTAAAATAAGGTGTTGATTTCGGGCTCACTTACGACGTCAGACAGCTTTGGATTGCTCATTCGAGCGTGAATATGGGGTTTGGGGTACACCTGTTAGTTAAGCTGGTCGGCCCCATTCGTAACCTTCCGCGCCTTAGCGGAAGCGGCAAATGATGCTCGATTGTCCACGTAATCCACAGGTTTCCGTCAGGGAATTGGTCGTACTGATGAGTGTGGCCAGCTCGTGATCTGTCCGTCTTTCGTAGCTCGTGAGGTCTCCGGTGATTTGCGCTTCGGGAGTTGGAGGGAACCATGGACCGGGCATGCATTTACGCACGAATACGGCGGATGCGTCCCACCGACATTCTCATCCGCCCGGCGTGGTCGAAGTTGAGCCAGATAGAGGCGACAGAGTTGCTTGGGGCTTAGCACGCACGTTTCGCCATTGGCGGTCCCGCCATCGCGAGGCGGGGATTAAGTGGCTGGTCGACCGGTGTCTCGCGCCATCGCCCCACCGGGTGTCTGTCGCGGAGTTCGAGCGGACGCTGGGATTGTATTGCCGCGGGCTAGGCGGTCTCCGCAAACTGGACAGACATTTGAGATAGTCCAGTCTTGGAACGGTCGTTTGGCTGGAAGTGAAACTTGTCGAATAGTAAGCGCTGCGGCGGCGACAGGGCTGGATTTGTGTTGATGATTGGCGCCAATGCTCATGGTGCGTCTGTGCGGTTTGGCTGGTGATCGTCGCTGAAGGGCTGGCTGTCCAGTTCCATGACAGCAGCGTGTGCAACTTGTAAAAGTGTAGATTTAATTCGACATCCGGTATTTGATTGATTGGGATACACATCGTTGGTGTACCGCTGTTCGTTGCGCTCAAGGATTTTATTGACAGCAGCCGGCGTTGGATCTCCGGTAAGAGCGCCCTGGCCGGTCTTACTCGCTAGACCCCGTCGCGCTGGACAGCACTGACGCTGGTGTTGCGCGACGGCCGCGCCTGCATCGACAACAACGCTGCCGAACCTTTATCCTGCCTGTGGCGAAGAGATGAAATTCGAACCCACTCGCAAGGCGCTTTATCGCCCGACAATAATATCTGCCTGGACAACGGAACCCGGCACGTCCAAAGAGCGAGCTCATCGTCCCGGCGCGGGGCATTGAGGCCCTGCGTCGGAGGTCGCCCACTATTCCGCGTCGGCAAATACTTGGTCGATTTTGCTGATTTCCTCATAGGCGTACACGACTGCGCCGCCCGAGACCTCACCCTTGACATCGGTCGCGCGCTTTTTCGCGCCTTCGGGATAATTGCCGTTCTCGATGGCTTCCAGCTTGCTCGTCATGCGCGCGCGGCCCTCGTCGTACAGTTCGTCGCGCGCGCGCGTGACTTCAGTGGCCAGGTTCTTCTTGGCCACCGCGTCCAGCGGCGGCTGAGTGTTCAGGGTCTCTCGCACCTGCTGGATGGTCTGTGTGGCGCGTTCCCGGGAATTGGGCGCCAGAGTCGGCTGCAACCGGGTCATGAAGTCCAGCTCGTTTTCGATCGCGGCGACTACCGGGTCGGTGGTGTCGTTCGCCAGGCCCTGCTTCATCGCGGTTCCCTGCTTCAGGATTTTCACCGCATCGGCCAGATTCTCAAAGGCTGTTTTGGACCTGGGCGACCGCACCCCGGTCAGCCCGATCGCCTCCCGCAGCTTGTCGGGGGTGCCGTCGAGCCGCGTCCAATCCTGCCAATTCTCGAGCAAAGCGCTCGTTTCGTTGTCGTTCTTCGGAACTGGCGTATTCGGAAAAGCCCGGATGATCTGCTGTACTTTTTGCTCGGTATTCTCGTCCAGGTCGGGTGGCCGGCGATTCGGATCGCGCCGAAGGTCGGGGGCGCGAAGCTTCGCCTTCCAGGTCCGCAAAGCACTCGCCGGATTAACCATGATAGAAGCTTGGATGCCGAATTTGCCAGTCTCCCATCCGGATGCGTCCAGATCCTGTTTCACTTTCCTCTGCATTTCTACGGGCATCAGGAAATATTCCTTGATGTCATTCTGGTCGTCCTCCAGCTCGGTCACGATCCGATCGACGAGCTGCGGGAAGGTCTGCATGTTCAGCGCCGGATCGAACAACTCCCCGTTGAAGCGTGACAGCCCGACCTGGATCGCCGCCGGACAAAGCCGCGGTGCGGCGAGTTTGAGGAACATCGCCGAGCGACGTGACATTTCGATTGCCTCGTCGGACACGGTTCCCGCTGTCGCCGGATGCGCCAGTTCGATCGTATCGCGTTCGCGCTTCATGCCGCCAGCAAGCACGTCCGGGTCGAGCCGTTCTAGCGCTGTGAGCATCTCCGGCGTAAACGGTTCGTGTGATCCGGGCAGGCTGAGAAGGGCGTTATGTCCGGAGCCGATGTTGGCGGTGATCTGATCGGTCGCTTCGCGCGTGGGCAGGCAGAGGCCATGATCGATTGGTACCAGTGAAGACACGCCGTTCTGCCCCGGTTTCACCAGCATATTGCCGCTGTGACGATCGGTATTGAGCAGGACGATGTCCAACACCGCCAACTCCTGCGTCGCGCGTGTGGGGACCCGGGCGAGCGCGCCGCGGCTCAGGTCCCGCATCTCGCCTTGGGTGCGTTCGAATTGCTGCACCGAACCGACCACGGTCTTGCCGTCCGTCATCGCGCTCTGATCTGTGAAGGCGTTCTCCCTGGGCCTGTAGCTCTCCTCCGGCAGCTCGGTCTTGGGTAACGAGACGATCTGCGTATCCGGCACCGGTAGGGTGAGGCCGAGTGCCCCGTTCAGCATGTCCGCCATCCGCGTGCTCAGCGCCTCGCGTCCCGGCTCGCCGCCATCCGGGAAACCGGGCTGTGCGGACTTGCACATAGGCTTCAGGATGTAACTGCGGTCGGTTTCGCCCCGGTCGTTGCGTCCCTTGATCCAGAACGCGGGCGAATTGTGCTGGCCGTCAAGCGTCTGCGGACGCTGCTCACCCTTTGGCATAGACAGGAGGTCGAACGATGTCTTGAGTGAGGCGCCCTCCATCGAGCTGACGCTGTCCCAGGGTGGGGCGCCGAGCTGATTGACGCGCTGCGCCAGATCGAACTTCGCCAGCTCCTTGATCGTCGCCTCGCAGACGTCCTTTTTCTTGACATTGGCCGGGTCCTGCTGGCGCCGGCGGTCATGGTCAGCATAATGATCGAGATAGGCTTGCGCCGCCAGGCGCAGGCCCTCCACCATGTCCGGTGTGCGCGGTTTGGCCTTTTCGAAGGCGGTGCGCAGGCGGTGATAAGTCTGGAATTCCTTACCCGCGCCCTTGAGCAGTTTCTCGGTTGCCGTAGCGCTGTGCTCGCCGCCGCCACGCATCGCGCCATCGAGCACGCGATCAGCGGATTCCTTAAGGGAATTATACGTCGTGGTCTGCCCGGCGGTGCGGCTCCGCCAGCCGAGGAGTCGCAGCGCCTCGATCTTCCATTGTTCCTGCTGCTGCGTCAGTACCGGCGGGCGCAGGGGGTGATTGCGCACGCGACCTTTCCCAATCACCGGCCCCCGGGTTAGGGCGATATTTTCGGGATCGGCCATGATCGGTCTCCAGGTTCTTGGGTAGGGTCAGATGGCGCGTGCGATGGCGTCGAGTGCCGGGCCGAGCCGGGATTTCAGCCCGACCGGCACGCCGAATGGATTGGCTTCGACCAGACCGGCAAGCTTATGGGCGAAAACCTTGTCCTTGTACGCTTTGGCTGCTGCTGCCGCGGCCTTGGCGCGGGCGGCGCGTTGCTCGGGCGAAGCGGCGCGCCATTCGAACAGCGCTTTCATCAAGCCCACGCCTTCCCCGTCGGTCATGCCAAACAGGCCGAGATCGGCGATGCGGATCAGATCCTCGTCCTCGGTATCGCGCAGCGCACCGCGTAGACGCTCCAGCGCCGCGTCCACCTCGTCCTTTGCGTCGCGGAACAGGGCCAGCAGGTCGCTCGGCTGGGGATCCTTCCCTGCGGAGCTGTCGGTTCCTGCCTCAATACCAAGAACCCGGGCAACCCAGGCCGATTCTGCTTCCGTCGGCATTTGCGTTTCCTCACAGGAATGTGACGTTGGTAACACTAGTCTCCTCTGAGGGGCAAGTGCCGAGTACGGGGGATTCTACCGATTTTTTTAGTCCAAGTTTCAAAAAGAAATCGGCACAGGCCCGGAGTCCCGCCAGCAAGTTCAATCCTGGATTTCCCAAATGCCGGCGGCCAATTGGGACAACCCCTGAAACGAACGAAAAACGAACGAACGGACAGCTAGCGTGTTACATAAACCGGACAAGTTAATTATTTATAGACAGTGACCCGCATGGATACCGGTTTCGAATCAGTCATGCTTTCCTCCCGAAAGGGAGCGTGTTCCCACCCCTTGGTATGAGCCGCCGATCAGGCAGTTGGGCGATCACGAGATCGGGCGTTGAATCTTCCCGGCCTTGAGCATAGTGCGGATTGATGGCGAAGCGATCGTGCAAACAACCAGACGACTGACATTATCGTGGGAGGGACCGCGGCAGATCGATCTGGGGTTTTCGCTTGTTATCAGGGAGACCGGCTAAGGATCCTGCGCTCAGTCACCCCAAGTCTCGGTGGCGTGCCGGGACGATTCAGGTCGTGTTGACCGGGCTAAATCTGGCTAAGCCCGGTCCTGACGCATCAAACGCATGTTTGGCGTAAGGCTCCGCCGCCTACACCTTCTCGACCTGGGAGTATTCCAGTTCCACAGGCGTGGAACGGCCGAAGATCGAGACGCTGACTTTCAGGCGGCCCTTGTCCTCGTCCACTTCTTCGACTGTGCCGTTGAAGCTCGTGAATGGGCCATCGGCGACTCGAATCTGCTCACCGATCTCAAACAGGACCGCGGGCCGGGGGCGATCCACGCCTTCCTGGTTCTGCTTCAAGATGCGATCAGCCTCGGCATCACTGATTGGGCTGGGCTTGGTCTTGCTGCCCAGGAATCCCGTGACCTTCGGGGTGTTCTTGACCAGATGCCAGGCATCGTCGGTCAGATCCATCTTCACCAGAACGTAGCCGGGGAAGAACTTGTGCTCGCTGTTGATTTTGCGGCCACGCTTAACCTCGACAACATTCTCGGACGGTACGAGCACCGCTTCGAATTGTTCGGCGAGACCCTTCTGCGAGGCTTGCTCCTGTATCTGCTGGGCGATTTTCTTCTCGAATCCGGAATAAACGTGGACGACGTACCAATGCTTGGCCATGTGCCGGAAACCTCTCAGATGCCCACGTTGAACAAGGCGCGCACACCCAGGCCGATTACCTGATCGACGACGAAGAAGAAGATGGCGGCCATTGCTGCCATGGCGAATACCAGGCCAGTGGTCACCATTGTCTCCTTACGGCTCGGCCAGGTTACCCTGCCGATCTCCGCTCTGACTTCACGTACGAATTTAGCCGGTTGGAACGCCACGTTCGTAAATTCCCTCGATGATCGCCGGTCAGACCCCGACGGCGTAGCCCATTGGCAGCCCCCGACCGGGGCCTTGCCCCGATGAGAACTGGCAGGGGTGGAGGGTCTCGAACCCCCAGCCTCCGGTTTTGGAGACCGGCGCTCTAGCCAATTGAGCTACACCCCTGCAGTGGGCCAGCGCTTGAGCCATGGACGAACAGTCCACAGGATCGGACGCAGCGAAGGCGGTAGAAAGTCCCGGCGGGCGGCGTTGTCAAGCGTTTATGGGTGGCGAGATGGGCGGGCAGGCAAAGTGGCATTGATTTCCGGCTTGTGTTCTTATTATGTTCTTGACTCGGGGTGTATGTCATGGGATGAATTGGATCGAACGAAATGCGAACGCGGGGGGACAGTATGCTGGACCGGATGGAAGCGCAAACCGACCACGACGCTATTGCCGCCATGGATATGGCTGGCCTGCCTGACGACGTTCCGACCGAACGGTTTCCGTCGCTGCAGGCGGCCGGGCGTGGGGCGGTCAGCAATCCCAAGGTGCGGTTCGATTCGCAGGCCGCGTCCCCGTTCGATGACGGGTGGGATACGTTGACCCATGACGT
>JAKBCJ010000144.1 GCA_021807975.1 Pseudomonadota bacterium
AGCATCCGTCCTAGCGCACTGTGCGAAGGTGTCGATATTGTCACCTATGCGTCCGACGTGGAGCAGCCATCTTGGGAGTCGCGAAGCTGGCACTAATACCGCTAAGTTTCGCCTTAATCGGTGGCCATGGTCACTGCGTCGCGTCGGTGTTTCGGAAGATCGTCGCGAACAAGTGGCTGGAGGTCAGGATGCCTGTTTCCCGAAAAGATGTGCGTGGCGGCCGGGCTTATGCATTCCCGCTGCTCGGGATCGCGACGCTGCTGGTGTCGTATTGGATATTGTCGGACTGGCACCAGATGCCGGGCATCATCGATGCAGCCCTGTCGGTGGTCCATTTCGGGATTTAGGCGGCGCGGTTAAATAACCGCCTCGATCGAGGCACGTTTGCCTCAGCCCGTTATGGCGGGGATCGCATTTGCCGCGGTCTTCACCGTCATGGCCCGGCGACGGCGCCATGACGGTGAACCGTTACTGTCTGCCCCCGGCGCCGATCATGCGCCGCGCTGGCGCAGGTCCTCGTTAAGTGCCGGATCGAACGCGCGGACCAGATCGCCGCGGTTCATTCCGATATCCATCAGGTCGCGATCGGACATGGAAACGAGTTCGCTCATCGCCGCGTTGTTGCGGCGCCATGCGATGAAAGCGGCAACCCGACGCGACAACCAGGCAGCCAGACCATCCTTGCGGGCGGCTTGCGGCGCGGCGGTATGCAGGTTCGGCTCTTCCCATTGCGTGTCGATATAGCTCAAGCTGGGAAGCTGGAAGGAAAAACGGGAGTCAGCGGTGTGAACGCTCATGGCTGTTGTCCATACAAACCCGGGTGCAACGCGACGTCGGATGGCGAAGCGCCCGCCGGGTTATGATGCAATGCAACATAAGCTAAATGACGCTTGGATGAATGTCTAAAAACCCCCAAACTGCCATGCGTCGGGCGCATGGTTTGACGCCAGCTATGAATTGACTCGTCGAACGAGGGATAAGAAGGCGCTGCAATGAATCAATCTCCGTTAGCCGCCCTGCGCCAGGAACTGCTCCGCCAGGGGTTGGACGGCTTCATCGTCCCCAGGGCAGACGAGCATCTGGGCGAGTATGTGCCGGCGTCCGCCGAACGTCTGGCGTGGCTGACCGGGTTTACCGGCAGCGCCGGGTTGGCCGTGGTACTTGGCGACACCGCCGCGGTTTTCACCGATGGCCGGTACGTCCTGCAACTCGCCGAACAGACCGACGCGACACAATGGCGCCAGTTGCATTTGACCGAGGATCCCCCGCCGACGTGGCTGACCCGGAACGCCCCTGGCAATGCCCGCATCGGCTACGATCCGCTTTTGATCGGTCAGGACAGCCTGACACGCTACACCGAAGCCGGCCTGAACATGGTGGCGCTGGAACACAACCCGATCGACGCGGTCTGGACCGACCGCCCGGCCCCTCCGGCCGCCGCCGCCGAACCTCATCCCCTGAACTACGCCGGCCAAACATCGGAAGCGAAGCGCGCCGGACTCGCCACAGTGCTGCGCGACGCGAATCAGGATGCGGCGGTTCTGACCGACCCCGCTTCGATCGCCTGGCTGCTGAACATTCGCGGCGCCGACGTGCCCTTCACCCCATTTGCCCTGGCCTTCGCGATCGTCCACTCCGGCGGCGAGACCGACCTGTTCATCGACCCGGTGAAAATCCCGCCGGACACCCGGGTCTGGCTAGGCAACGGCGTCTCGATCCGCGATCGTGCCGCCCTGTTGCCGGCCATTGGCGCACTGAGGGGTAAGACCGTCCGGGTCGATCCCGCCGGTTCCCCGGTCTGGTTCGCCCAGCAACTGTCGATGGCCGGCGCCACGGTGGCGTCCGGCAGCGACCCATGTCTTTTACCCAAAGCCTGCAAGAACGCAGTCGAACAGCAAGGCGCCCGCGCCGCCCACCTGCGCGACGCCGCCGCCGTCTGCCGCTTTTTGCACTGGCTGTCGGTCGAGGCCCCGACCGGCCGGCAAACCGAAATGTCCGCCGCCGCGGCCCTGCTGGGCTTCCGCCGGCAGATCGACAGCTTTCGCGGTGAAAGCTTCCCCGCGATCTCCGGCGCCGGGGAGCATGGCGCCATCATCCATTACCGCGTGACCCCGGAATCCAACCGTCCGATCGCTCCGAACGAGGTCTATCTGATAGACTCCGGCGCCCAATATCCCGACGGGACAACCGACATTACGCGCACCGTCTGGACAGGCCCCGGCGATCCGCCGGACAGCCTGCGCGACCGGGTCACCCGGGTCATGCAAGGCCATATCGCACTCGCCACCGCCATTTTCCCCCAAGGCGTCGGCGGTTCCCATCTCGACTCCCTCGCTCGGTTTGCCCTGTGGCAGGCCGGTTTGGATTACGATCACGGCACCGGTCACGGCGTCGGCAGCTATCTGTCGGTGCATGAAGGCCCGGTCAGCATCTCGCGCCTCGCCCGGCCGGTTCCGATTGCCGCCGGCATGATCCTGTCGAACGAACCCGGCTATTATCTGCCCGGACACTACGGCATCCGGCTGGAGAACCTTCTGCTGGTCCAACCCGCCGCCCTGCCGGACGCCCTCAAACCGTTCCTGTGCTTCGAAACCCTGACCCTGGCGCCGTTCGACCGCCGGCTGCTGAACCCCGCCATGATGACGCCGGCGGAACGCGGATGGCTGGATCGCTATCACGCCATGGTTCTGAACCGGGTCGGGCCGGCGCTGGGGCAGGCGGAACGGGACTGGCTGGCGACCGCCTGCGCGCCGCTGGGATAAGGCAGGCACTGTTTTTTGCGCCCTGATGCCGCGGGAGCCGCGCTCCTGCCGGCGTCCGCGGCACGCCAGGGATCATGCCTCGGACACAACCGCGTTCGGCTGCGTCTTAACCGGCCACGAACAGCCAGATATCCCGGGATACCGGTTGTCCCGGACCGGCCCGCATGCTTATGTCCCGCCAATGCCAGGAACATTACCGGAACCCTTCGCCTCCTGGTTTGCCGCCCGCGGCTGGGCGCCGCGTCCGCATCAGCTCGCGATGCTGGATGCCGCCGCCGCCGGGGAAAGCGTCCTGCTGATCGCGCCGACCGGCGGCGGAAAGACGCTCGCCGGATTCCTGCCCAGCCTCGTCGATCTGGCGGCCAACCCACGTCCCGGCCTGCACACCTTGTATGTCAGCCCGCTGAAGGCGCTGGCCACCGACATCGTCCGCAACCTGACCGAACCCGTCCGGCAGATGGGTCTGCCGATAACCATCGAGGCTCGCACCGGCGATACCCCAGCGAACCGGCGGGCGCGACAGAAGGCGGCGCCCCCGCATTTGCTGCTGACCACGCCGGAGAGTCTCGCGGTGCTGATCTCCCTGCCGGACGCGCCGGAGTTCTTCGCCACCTTGGCCTGCATCGTGATGGATGAGGTCCACGCCCTGGCGGGAACCAAGCGCGGCGACCAATTAGCGCTCGGCGTGTCCCGGCTGCGCACGCTCGCGCCCAATGCCCGCCGCATCGGCCTGTCCGCCACCGTCGCGCATCCCGACGCGATCCAATCCTATACCGGGGCGACCCGGCGGATCGAGGTCGCTGACGGCGCGCCGCCCCAGATCGCCATCGTCACGCCCGAGGGCCGGCTGTCCTGGTCCGGCCACATGGGCCTGGAAGCCGCCCCCCGGGTCATGGCGAACATCCAGGCGGCCGGCATGACGATCGTCTTCGTTAACACCCGGGCGCAGGCTGAGCTGATGTTCCAGGCGCTGTGGAAGTTGAACGACACCACGCTGCCGATCGCCCTGCACCATGGCTCGCTGGAGGTGGAGCAGCGCCGCAAGGTCGAAGCCGCGATGGCGGCAGGCAATCTGCGCGCGGTAGTGGCGACCTCCTCGCTGGACCTGGGGATCGACTGGGGGGGTGTCGATCAGGTCATTCAGGTCGGTGCGCCGAAGGGAGTCTCCCGCCTGTTGCAGCGGGTTGGGCGGGCGAACCACCGGATGGATGAGGCGTCCAAGGCTATCCTGGTGCCGGCCAACCGGTTCGAGGTGCTGGAATGCGAAGCCGCCATCCAGGGCGTCACCGCTCGGGAGCTGGACGGCGATCCGCCGCGCCCGGGCGGCCTGGACGTACTGGCGCAACACCTGCTGGCGCTGGCATGCAGCGCCCCGTTCCTGCCCGACGAGATATACGCCGAAGTCACGACCGCCGAACCCTATGCCGCCGTGACCCGCGACGTGTTCGACGACGTGCTGCGGTTCGTGGAGGACGGCGGCTATGCGCTGCAAGCCTACGACCAGTGGAAGAAGCTGTTCCGCGATAGCGAGGGCCGCATGCACGTCCGCAACGCCCGCACGGCGGCGGCTCTGCGGATGAACATCGGCACCATCGTCGAGGCTTCGGTCCTGAAGGTCAAACTGGCCGGAAAGCGCGGTTTCGGGCCGACCTTGGGCGAAGTGGAGGAATACTTCGTCAACATGCTCCGCCCCGGCGACACCTTCATGTTCGCCGGCCGGCTGCTGCGCTTCATCCGGGTGCGCGAGATGGCCTGCGAATGCATGGAAGGGGGCGATGGCGATCCCATGGTTCCGGCCTACGCTGGTGGCCGACTGCCGTTGACCACCAATCTGGCAGACCGGGTACGCGGGCTGCTGCAGGCACCGGAAAAATGGGACCTTTTCCCCGATCAAGTGCGGGACTGGCTGCGCCTGCAGCGCGGCGTTTCGCGGCTGCCCGGTCGTGCCGACCTGCTGATTGAGACGTTTCCGCGTGGCGGCCGCTGGTATCTGGTGGCCTATTGCTTCGAGGGCCGCAACGCCCACCAAACCCTCGGCATGCTGGTAACGAAGCGAATGGAGCGCGCCGGGTTCGCGCCGCTGGGCTTCGTTGCCACCGACTACGTGCTGGGCATTTGGTCCGCCAACCAGCCGAACAACGTCGCCGCGTTGTTCGACCAGGATATGCTGGGCGACGACCTGGAAGACTGGATGGCCGAAAGCTCCATGCTGAAGCGGACGTTTCGGAATGTGGCGGTCATTGCCGGGCTGATCCAGCGTAACCTTCCAGGCGCGGAAAAGAACCGCCGGCAGGTGACGGTCAACAGCGACCTGATCTATGAGGTGCTGCGCCGCCACCAGCCTGACCACATTCTGTTGCGCGCGACTCGCGCCGATGCGGCATCCGGTCTGATCGACGCCGGACGCATCGCGGCAATGCTGGCGCGCGTGAAGGGGCATATCGTGCACATGGTGCTGTCGCGGGTTTCGCCGCTGGCGGTGCCGGTGCTGCTGGAAATTGGACGGGAAAGCGTGCGCACCGATACCGACGAAGACTCACTGCTGGCCGAAGCGGAAGCCATCATCGCCGAGGCCACTGGCCAGGCCGAACCGACCGGGCCGATGGTTCATCGCGCAAACATGGCGCGCCGTAGCCCGGGGGCGCGGAAGACGCCGTTGCCGCGTCAAGGACAAAACAAGCAGCGGGACCTGTTTTCATGAGCGCGGCGGCCCCGATCCACCTTGGCGGCCAGCGGCTGATGCTCGATCCGATGGGTGCGCTGTTCTGGCCGGCGCAACGACTGCTGGCGGTGTCTGACCTGCATCTGGAGAAGGGCTCCTCGTTTGCGCGCCAGGGGATGCTGCTGCCGCCCTGGGACACGCACAACACGTTGGACAAACTGACACTGTTGCTGCGGCGCTGGTCGCCCGAGATCGTCGTCGCCCTGGGGGATTCGTTCCACGACGCGGCAGGGTCCGGACGGCTGCCCGCCAGTGAGCAACTGCGCCTGAACGCGATGGCCGCCGCGCATCGGTTCATTTGGGTGCAAGGCAACCATGATCCTACACGGCCCGAGGGGCTGGGCGGGGAATGGGTGGAATCCCACGAAGCTGGATCGGTTGTGTTCCGGCATGAAGCCATCGTCTCGGCCGGTCCTGGTGAAATCGTCGGCCACCACCACCCCAAGGCGACGATCCCGGCGCGGACGGGTTCGGTCAGCCGCCCCTGCTTCGTGTTCGACGGCCGCCGCCTGATGATGCCCGCGTTCGGTGCCTACACCGGCGGGCTGGACGTGCGCGATCCAGCGATTCACCGGCTGTTTCCACGCGGCGGACGGGTGTTCCTGCTGGGCAAGGACCGCCTGTTCAGCTTCGAGATCGGCCGAGGGGCGGCGCTGCGGATCGCGTGACGACGTCGGCTTCTTGAATGCGCATGAAATTTAGTCTGTCCACACGCATACTTGTAGAAAAGAAACCCGCATGAACCTGCATCGAGCCAAGGCGGCAAAGCGATCCGTTAATCTGACCTTCAGCGACGACCTTTTGACCCGCGCGCGCACCGCTGGCCTCAACCTGTCCGCGCTGGCGGAGGAGGCTGTCGGCGCTGCCTTGGCGCGCCGGGAACGAGAGAGGGTGCAAGCAGAAATCGCCCAAGCCTGCGCTGTCCATGACCAGTATTTGGCCGAATATGGCAGTTTGGGGGAAGCGGTGAGGGCCCATGGCGAGTAGCCCAAGCTCGCTGGATGTCGTCCAGCATCGCTAACGCGGATTCCGAGCCCCTTACCTCCTGATTCTCCAACACGATGACATCCCGGCATCGACGATGCTGGCGGCGCCCGTCACGCTCCCGCTGGCCGGGGACCTCGATATACTCGCGCCGGGCCTAACCATCGACGGTAAGGAATACCGTGCCCGCCTGCTCGACATGAGCGCCGTCCCGCGGGGAGTGCTTGGCGAGACAGTGATTTCGGCGACCGAGGAGTCCGATGCCATCCTCAGTGCCATCGACATCATCCTTCATGGGTATCCAGTTGGCCGGCCGCACTGACTCCCTCCCTTGTTCCCGGCCCTTATGCTGGAAACGCAGCCTCCATCGCGCGGCGATACTGGTAGGCGGAGTCCGCCGTGTCGATCCGCACGTCGTCCCACGTCACCGGCTGGCCGGCCGCCACATCGCGGATCAGCGGCACCCGGTTGGCCAGTCCGATCGGTAATCCGCCCAGCCGCAGGCTGTCCGCCGCCGTCCGCAGCTTGCCCCAGACGCAGGCGCCACCCTCGCCGTCCAGTATCTCTCCGGCCTTCAGGTCGCGCTTGGCGGTGGAAACGACATCGCCCCGGAACCCGGTCGGTGAGCCGGTCGGTTCCTTGCGCAGCGCCGCCGACAGGATGGACACGTTCAGCTCCAGCCCGATCAGATGGAACGGCCGGTACAGCGCCGACACCCGCCCCGTGGAGTCCGTCACCACGCCGTATTCCTGGAAGCAGCGCGCGGCGTAATCGTTCGGCGCCTCGAACACCACGAACACGCCCCAGCGCAGGTCGTTCTTCACCGGGCTGCCATCGCGATGGACGGACGAAATCACCTCCACCTGACCGCTGTGATGCAATGTGCCGGCGTTGCCCGGCCGCAGCATCTCGGCCATCTCGTGCGTGCCGATGGGCGGGAACACCAAGCCGTCCGGCGCCGGCGTCAGGCCAGACGCGTTGGCGACTGCCGCCATCTCTATCCCCGACTTGGTGCCGTCGAGGAACGAGTTGAACATCTGCGGGTTCATGCCGCCGATCTTCGCCTGCTCCGGCGTCAGGCCATAGTAACCCCACACTGTGTCGGGCGTGGAGGCGTGGTATTCGGGCATGTATTTGGTGCCCTTGCCGGCCGCGATCACCGGGAAGCCGCAAGACCGAGCCCAATCGACCAGCTCGGCGATCAGGGCGGGCTGGTCGCCGTAGGCGAGGCTGTACACTACCCCGGCGGCCTCTGCCTCTTTCGCCAGCAGCGGGCCGGCCAGGACATCGGCCTCCACATTCACCATGACGATGTGCTTGCCCTCCCGGATCGCGCGGCGGGCGTGCCCGATCCCGGCCGGGGCGTGGCCGGTGGCTTCCACCACGACCTCGACCTCGGGGAGCGCGATCATCGCGCCGGCATCGTCCACGAAGCGGGTGGCGGCGATGCGTTCCTCGGTCCAGCCGACATTCCGGCACGCCTGACGCGCTCGGTCCGGCGACAGATCGGCAATGGCGGCGACCTCGAGACCGGGCGTGGTCGGCACCTGGGAAAGAAACATGGAGCCGAACTTGCCAGCGCCGATCAGTCCGACGCGGACGGGCTGTCCGTTGGCGGCGCGGCGTTGCAGCAGGCGATACAGGTTCATTGCGGTCGGTCCATCCCGGTTGTCAGATCCTTTCTACAAGGGGATGGAGACCATGCGAACTCCCGCCCCTTGGATTTACGACCCGCGATGCCAGATGCCTCGCCCGGCCGTGCGTGCTTCGGATTCCGAATCCAGCAGGTCGGCGGCTTCGGCATGTACCCAGCCATCGCGAACCAAGGCTGTCCCGATGGAGGTGCCGCCGGCGAAGCAGGTTCCTACCGGCCGCCCCTGGCCGTCGTGGCCGCCGATGGTGCAGCTTACCGCCTGGCCGCGCACCAGGGCGGACATCGCGTTGGCGGCAGCGTTACCGCAGTCCAGTTCGGCCGTTCCGTCGCCATGGCAGACCGATCCGCGGGCCGGAGCGGCGATTCCCGCCAGCCGGACGACGTGTTCGCCGACGCGCAGCGTGTCGCCATCCACCACAGCGATCCGGTCGGCGCTGGCGGTGATGCGGCTGCTGGCGGGCGCCCTGGCGGGAGCCTCCGACGGGCCGAGAAACAAGGACGCCGCGATCAGCATTGTCGCTGCCCCGCCAATCGCCGCGAGCCATACGCTCAGCGGCGGAATGGATGCACCCGTGCGTGGGTTCGGCCGGAAAATCCGCCGCTTATGGTTTAAGGACAAAGGCACACCCCGATCAACCGCCCGGCGAGGCGATCGCGCCCGCCGGATTTGGGGGCGATTCGCCGAATCCGATGGGCCGAGGTCAAGTCCAATATGCGTCCAGGCGGCGGAATTTTTCGAACGCCCGGACAATCCCCGGCCGGACCTTTCCCGCCCGCGCTGCCAGGTATCCGACGATCGCCCCCACCGCATAGGCGTGGCGCCCGGCCGGCCCGCCCAGTTCCCGCAACAACTGGCTCGCCACGGCCCCGTCGTTCAGCACCCCCAGCCGCTGCTGCAGCACGGACAGACGGCGGATAAAGCGCTGCGACGCCTTTTCGGGATACAGGGTGGCGAACATCTCGGCGGCGTACCGCGCACGTTTGGCGCGCAGGCGGACGCCGTGCAAACCGGCTACATCCAGTTCCTCTATACGCTTGCCTTGCGCGACGAGCCGCTTCCACCGATGCCGCAGGACCGCTTCGCTGAACGCGGGCAGCTCTAGGGTTTCGGTCTCGCCGGTTGCCTGCCAGGTCTCCGCGGCGGCGGCGAACCAGGCGAGTTCGATGGCCGTTATCGTGAACGTTCGGCTGCCCAGATAGGCCGCCAGCGCGGCTCTGTGCTCTTTCCGGCGGCGAACCGCGGCGCTGGCCAGACGCTCCAGCCGTTCGTCGCCAGGCAGGGCCTCGCGGATCGCGGGCAGGGTCTCCTCGACGAACACATCCCAGTCGCGGGTGGGGCCCAGTTGGTGCCCCAGGGCACGAAGCCCGGTGTCGATGGCGGTCAGGGCCGATGCCTCCACGGCCGGGCGGAACACCGACAGCGCCGAACGCGCCCTGCGAACCGCGACGCGCATCCGATGCACCGCTTCGACGCCGGGTGTTTCGGGCAGGTTCGCACGCGGTGCATCCGCCAGGATCACATCGGTCAGGTGGCCGGTAATATAGGCCAGCGCCTCTGCCACGCTGGTCATGCCATCGGGCAGTACCGCCGGCCCGGCCCGGCGCGGTGCGGCCGGACGGCCGGTGGCCAGGGCAATCCCCTCCGCCGCCAGCGACGCCAGCGGTATGGCCGCCTTGACGGACTCCGCGATCAGAATCGCGGCGGCACGAACCGCCTGAGGGTCGCCGCTGAGCAGGATGCGCGCGGCCGGGCGTTCCGCCGCTACGGCGCGCAGAACCCCTTTGGTGACGGTCAACGTGACCGATGTGCCGTCGAAGCGGTGGACGCTGGCGGTGCGCCGGCCCTCGAACGCGGCCAGCGGCGCCAGCGGGCCGGGCAGGGTGGCCAGATCGGGGGTTTCCGCCACGACCGGTGCCGGTTGCGCGGGCAGCCACCGGCCGGTTCCCGGCACGATGCGTTCCAGGCGCCAATGCCCGCGGTGTTCGGCCAGGGTCAGGCCATCGGCGGCAAGCCCGTGTTCGGGGCTGTCGTGCCAGACGACTTTGACTGTCTGGCTGCGCGGCCGGCCGTCGCGGCTGCCGGTCAGCGCCTTCAGTCGTGCCAGGGCAGCGACCGCTTCGGCGTCAGCGGTCAGTTCGAATTCCATCAGGACTGGCCGGCTGCTTCCAGCATACG
>JAKBCJ010000145.1 GCA_021807975.1 Pseudomonadota bacterium
GGATACGATCGACGACATCGCGGCGTTGAAAGAGATCGGGGTGAGTGCGATCGATTTCGATTTCGAGGGACGCGAAGCTGAAAAATCTGCCGTGGAAATGAAAAAATTCCACCGCGAGGTCTTGTCTAGGATTTAGGTCAATACAACCTGCGGCGGTATGATAAGCGCCTCCGCACTGCACGAGCACAACCTCGGGTTTCATCTTCATCGCCAAAACCGGGCGGCGGAGGCTGAACCGCACTATCGAAAAGCCATCGCCCTGGCGCCGGATTTCAAAGAGGCTTGGTTGAATCTGGGCCTCGCGGCGCTGACGCAAAAGCGCCCGGAGGAGGCTTTGGCATGCCAGCTTGAGGCTCTACGGCTCGATCCGCTCAGCGCCGATGCCTACAATAATCTTGGAATGGCGCATTACGCGCAGGGCCATATCGCCGAAGCGGGGAATTATTTCCGAGCGGCGCTGCGGCTGGCGCCGGATCATGCGAATGCGATGCTGAATCTGGGCTCCACCCGGCAGATATTGAACGATGTGGAGGGCGCCGAGGCACTGTTCCGTCATTCCCTGGCGTTGGGCGTTGACCCGGCCCCGGGCAACAGCAATCTGGCACTTGCGCTGATGGAACAGGGGCAACCCGAAAAGGCCGAACGCGTCCTGCGTCAGGCCCTCGCGCATCGCCCCGGCTACCCGGAGGCCCGGGTAAACCTTGCCCTGGCGCTGCTGACGCTGGGCAAGATGGAGGAAGGCTGGGCGGCTTACGAATCCCGCTGGGCGGTGGAGGCGATGGGCGGGCCGGCGCCCGATTTGCCGCAACCGCGCTGGACCGGTCAAACGCTGAACGGCGAAACGGTGCTGCTCTACGCCGAACAGGGGTTCGGCGACGTGCTGCAATTCTGCCGCTATGCGCCGATGGTGGCCGCGGCGGGCGGACGGGTGGTGCTGGTGGTTCCCAAGGCGCTGCGCCGGGTTATGGCCACCCTGGACGGCGTCGATATGGTGCTGACCGAGGAGGACGATTGCCTGCCTGCCTTCGACTATCATTGTCCGCTGCTGAGTCTGCCGTTCGCTTTCGATACGCGTATGGATTCGATTCCCGGACCGCTTGCATACCTTGCGGGGGATCCGGCGCCATGGGCGGATGTGCTGGCCGGGATGCCGGGCCTGAAAATCGGGCTGGTCTGGGCGGGAAAATCGCGCACTCATCAACCGCATGCGGTGGCGATCGATCAGCGGCGGTCGATGCGGCTGGCGGATATGGCGCCGCTGCTGGATGTTCCCGGATGCAGTTTCGTTTCGCTGCAACTGGGTCCTCCGGCGGCGCGGAACGCCGGATCACGGCTGCGCGATGTGTCGGAGCGGCTGACTGATTGGGCCGATACGGCCGGGTTGATAGCGGGGCTGGATATGGTGATCGCGGTCGATACCGCCGTCGCCCATCTGGCCGGCGCGCTGGGAAAGCCAGTATGGATGTTGAACCGGTTTGATTCCTGCTGGCGGTGGTTCCGGCAGCGCGAGGATACGCCTTGGTACCCGTCTATGCGGCTGTTCCGCCAGGCCAGCCGGGGGGATTGGGCCGAGGTTATCCACCGAACGGCCGAGACTTTGGCGGAATACGCGGCGGGTACTGTCAGCCCGGAGCGGTCGCGGCGAAATGAACGAATCGCTTGACTGGATCACCAGCCTCTCATGGTCGGGGCGGCCAGGCCTGCCGTGACCGGCACCACCACGGTGCGTCCATTGGGCCAGCGTAGTCTCCGCGGCCGCTAAACCGGTGCCGGCAAACCCGGCAGGTCCGACCATGCGGCGGCAAGTCCCGGCGCGCAGGCGACGATGGCATTGCCCGATACCGCCCCGTCACCAGCGAGGAAATCGCTGACCCTTGCCCCGGCTTCCCGCAGAATAACCAGCGCCGCTGCCACATCCCACAAATTGATGTGCAACTCGGCATAGCCGTCCTGCCGCCCGGCCGCGACATCGACCAATCCCAGCGTCCCGGACCCGCCGTGCCGCAGTCCGGCGCCGTCGGCCAGTACACGCTGGCAGATGGCGATGTAATCGGCATTCGGCCGCCGCCGCGACCACCCCACCTCCATGATGGCCTGACCAGGATCGATGGTAGCCGCCGCGCGAATCCGCTCGCCGTTGCGCCATGCGCCGCCGCCGCGCCATGCCCATACGGACTCGCGCAATGCGGGCGCGGTCACGACCCCGATGAGCGGCGTATCGCCTTCCATGCACGCCAGCGAAACGCAAAACCGGGCGCCGCCGCGGGCGTAGTTGGAGGTTCCGTCAATCGGATCGACCACCCAGCGCAGCGTGCCGCCGCGGACGATACCGCCTTCCTCGCCCTGGAACCCGTCTTCGGGAAATGCCGCGGCCAGTTCGTCGGAGAGGAACGCCTCGACCGCCCGATCCGCCTCGGTCACCCAGTCTTGTGGCCCCTTCAGCTTACCGCCGCCCGATCCGGGCAGCGGACGCATCGCCATCGCCATTTCGCCGGCCCGTTCGGCCAAATCCATCGCCGCGTCGATGCGGGACTGGATCGGCGGCGTGGTCACGCCTCATCCTCGTCCGGCAAAGGCGGCTCTTCGATCGCCTCGGCCTCCTCCGGTTCGTCCGCGGGCACTGGGGTATCGCGATGCCCGCTCAGCCAGGACGCGGCCTGTTCGGCGCGCTGCAGGGCGGCGTCCACGGCCGCCATCGTGCCGGTCAGGTCGTCCGATTCGTCCCGTTCCCAGGCGCGCACGGCCCACAGCCAGACCGCCATCATCCCCTTGACCTGCAACTCCCCGCGCGCACCGGTCGCGGCGACGCCGGCCGCCTGCAACATCCACCGCATGCTGCGCCGCGACGCGCATGCCAGCATCAGTGCCAAGGGCGGGTCCATCGGCAGCGACCGCAGCAACGCGCGCACCCCGGCGCGGTGAAGCTGAAGGAAATCGAACCGCCGCATCAGCAGGTCGAACAGCTTGTCGCGCACCGACCCATCGACAGGCACGTCGGCCAGTGCCGCCTGATCCGCCAGCCGGCCGAAGCGCAGCAGCAGCGCGGCTTTCGACGGACACCGCGCGCGCGCCTCCGCCAGCGATAATCCGGCGTCGCGCGCGGCGAATGCCACATTGACCTTGCGCCACCCTTGCTCGCCAGCGAGGCGGAAGGCGGCAGCGACGAGAGCGGTATCGAATTCTGTATCGTTCATGGGATGAACATGGTGCCCGGGTTCAACGACTCAACCCGCCAGTTCGCGGGAACGGCGGGTTGCGGCGGCAATTGCCTGCGACATCGCCGCCGGCCAGGCGTCCTGATCCATCAGGACCGACAGCGCCGCGGCCGTGGTGCCGCCCGGGCTGGTGACCGCGACCCGAAGTGCGGCCGCATCGTCCGGGCTGGCGGCCAGCAGTGCGCCGGAGCCGGAGACCGTCTGACGGGCCAGAAGCCGAGCCAGATCGGGCGGAATGCCCTGTTCGATGGCGGCTTGTTCCATCAGTTCGGCCAGCAGGAACACATAGGCGGGGCCGCTGCCGGACACAGCGGTCACCGGGTCCAGCAGCGCCTCATCCTCCACCCAGGCGACTTTGCCGATGGCTTGCAGCAGCCGGTCGCACAGCGCCTTTTGCGGGGTGGAGACCAGCGGGCTGGGGCACGCCACAGTCACGCCCTGACGCACCGCGGCCGGCGTATTGGGCATCGCCCTGACGATCGCGGCGGAAGAGCCCAGCAGCGCGCCGATGCCGCCCATCGTCCGTCCCGCCATGATCGACAGAAACACGGTGTTGGGGGCGAAACGGGCATAATCCGGCAGGGTCGCGGCGGCATTTTGCGGCTTCACCGCCAGCACCACGGCGGCGGGCACGAATGTGGCGGGAATGGCGGACACATCGGCCACCACCGTCATGTCCGGCCCGGCGAACGACGCGGCCGATGGCGAGGGATCGACAGCCACCGATGGCGCCAACCCTTGCTCCCGCCAGCCGGACAGCATCGCGCTGCCCATGCGGCCGCAGCCAACCAGCAGGATCGGGGGAATGGCACCCATGGAGGATGCGGTATCGTGCGTCATGTCGGGCCTCGTTTCAGCGCAACACCTAGACCGATCGCCGCGGCCTTACAACGCCCGGCCAAAAGTGTTCCGGGATAATCCCATTCCGCGGCTGTTGACGGATTGTCGCCCGCGGCTTCTTCATATCCGACTGCTACCCCCCGTGGGCGCCTCCGCCCACTCGGGACACTCTATTTCCGCGCGCTCGGCGCAAGGATGGCGGCCGCGGACGCGCACCGCTTATCTTGTGAAAAATAAATAGCATCCTATTTATTAGCCATGCACCGATCTGATGCCCTCCGCGCCCGCGTTTCCGCCGGGCTGATCCTTGCCAGCCGCGTCTGGCGCCGCCAGGTGGATGAGGCAGTAGCCACGCTCGGCCTCACCGAGGCAACGGCATTTCCCCTGATCCATCTGCTCCGCGCCGGGGACGGCGCACGGCAGGGGGCGGTAGCCGAGGCGCTGGGCATCGAGGGACCATCCCTGGTGCGTCTGCTGGATCAGCTTTGCGCCGCCGGTTTGATGGAGCGGCGCGAGGACGCCACCGACCGCCGCGCCAAGACCCTGCATTTGACCCTCGCCGGCCACGAGATCGCGAGCAGGGTCGAGGACGTGCTGCACACCGTGCGCAAAGATGTTCTGGGCGGTTTGGCTGAGGCCGACCTGCAGGCTTGCCTGCGCGTCTTCGCGGCGATCCAGGTATGACGCTCCCCGATGGGCGCCACTGGCTGGCATCGGCAAAAACCTTTGCGGCCGCGATGATGGCACTGGGCATAGGCCTGGCCGCCGACCTGGACCGGCCTTACTGGGCGATGGCGACGGTCTACATCGTCACACAGCCTTCAGCGGCGATGACGCGCTCCAAGGCGGTTTACCGGCTCCTCGGCACGTTGCTCGGCGCTGCCGCCGCGATAACGCTGGTTCCCAACCTCGTCGATACGCCGCCGCTGCTGGTGGCGGGGCTCTCCGGGTGGATCGGGCTCTGCCTGTTCCTATCGCTCCTGGACCGCACACCGCGCGGCTATGTCTTCATGCTCGGCGGCTATACCGCCGCCATCGTCGGCTTTCCCGGCGTCACCGCGCCCGGCGACATCTTTTCGGTCGCGATCGCGCGGTCGGAGGAAATCGGACTCGGCGTCGTCTGCGCCACACTGGTCTCTGTGCTGGTCTTTCCCGTGCCTCTTGGCCCCGCCGTGGCGCGGCGGATGGAGGCATGGAAGCGCGATGCCGGCGCCCGGGCGGCCGAGGTGCTGCGCGGCGCGGGGACGGAGACGCCAGCGGGGCGGCGGCTGACAGCCGATGCTGTGGAGCTTGGACTCCTGACCGGCCAACTCAGTTACGACACCGAGGAGCATCGCGCCACCCTGCCTGCCATGCGGGCGCTGCACGCGCGGCTGGCGATGGTGGCCCCGGTGCTGGACTCCATCGCCGACCGGCTGGCCGAATTGCGGCGCGATGGCGGACTCGATCCGGCCTTGGCTGACGTGATGCGGGACTTTTCAACCCGGGCGGAGGCTGGCAGCGGCCTGGCGCTCCTAACACCTGGCTTGGAAGCCGGGCGGCGGCGAATGGAGGCGGATACATCCCCCGCGGCACTGCGTAACGCGAGCCTGATCGCGCGTCTAAGCGAACTGCGCGGATTGCTTGAGGAAGCCGAACTGCTGGGCGCACACATCCGCGCCGGCCGCCCCGGCCTGCCATTCGCGACGAGCGAGCTGCGCGTCCCGGCGGCGCCGGCCCATCATACCGACCCGCTGCTGGCGCTGCACTCCGGCCTGGCGGTCGCGCTGACGACAGCCCTTGTGTGCCTCGTCTGGATCGCGACAGCCTGGCCGCAGGGCGCGGCGGCGGCACAAATGGCGGCAATCGTCAGCTGCTTCTTTGCCACCCGGGACGACCCGGCGCCCGAGATGCTGCACTTCGTCAAGCGCACCGTGGAAGCGATCCTGGTCGTGGCCGTTTATCTGTTCGCGGTGCTGCCGGCGGTGGACGGGTTCCCTATGCTGGTCGCGGTGCTGGCGCCGGCGTTTCTCGTCCTCGGCGCGCTGGGCGCCATGCCCGCGACGGCCGCGACCGGCACGCTGCTGGCGGTGAACACGGCCACGCTGATGGCGCTGCAAAGTACCTACAGCGCCGATTTCGCGGCATTCCTCAACAGTTCCATGGCCACTGTCGCGGGCATGGCGGGGGCGGTGATGATGACTCGGCTGGTGCGCTCATTGGGTGTGGACTGGGCGGCGCGGCGGCTGGTACGGGCGAACTGGCGGGCGTTGCTGGCGGCGGCGCTGCACCGCGGGCACGGCGGCCGCGCGGCGTTCGCGGCGTTGATGCTGGACCGCATCGGCTTGGTCATGGAGCGCGCCGACACGCTTTCGGCGGCCGGGGCACCGCAACCCGGGCGGCTGCTGGCGGACCTGCGGGTCGGCCTGAACATCGTCGATCTGCGGCGTGCCCGCCACGCACTGGCGGCAGACGCGGTCGCTGCCATCGACTCGGTGCTGGACGCGGTGGCGCGGCATTACGCGATGCTGCTGGCCGGCGGCCCGGGTGGTGAGGCGCGGCTGGGCAAGAGCCTGGGCGCGGCATTGCTGGCGCTGGCACCGCTGCCGCCGTCGGAAGCGCGGCGCGACGCGTTGCTTGGGCTGCTCGGCATCCGGCTCTGCCTGCTGTCCGGCGCCGCGGCACCGGCGTTGCCGGACTATCCGCAACCTTTAGCCGTGGCGGCATGAAAATGGGTGAGATCGACATTCACGGTGTGCTCGTGGCGCCGCTGCTGATCTGGATGGCACTGGCGTTCGCCGCCACCACCGCGCTGCACCGGCTGCTGGCCCACGCGGGATTTTATCGTCTGGTGTGGCATCCGGCGCTGTTCGATCTCGCGGTATTCGTCGTCCTGCTGCGCGGCGTCGTTGTTTTTCTTCAGATAGGCATAATGCAATGAAACGGGTTCTGGCGGGTGTCGGCCGCGTGGCCGTGACGCTCTGCATGGTGGTGCTGGCCGGCGTGGCCGGCTGGCGGCTATGGGGCTACTACATGGACGCGCCCTGGACCCGCGATGGTCGCGTGCGCGCCGACGTGGTGGCGGTCGCGCCGGACGTTTCCGGCCTGGTCACCGACGTGCTGGTGCATGACAATCAGGTCGTCCGGCGCGGCCAGCCACTGTTTCGCATCGACACCGCGCGCTTTACACTGGCATTACGTACCGCACAGGCCGCTCTCGCCACCCGTGTCGCCGCGCGCGACCTTGCCGAACACGAGGACCGGCGCTTTCACGCACTGACCACTCTGTCCGTAAGCGCGGAGAAACAGGAACAGACGCGCGCGGAACTGCAACAGGCTCAGGCGCTGGTGCAGCAGGCGCAGGCCGACCTCGATACCGCACGCCTGAATCTGGAGCGGGCGCAGGTAGCCGCGCCGGTGGACGGCACATTGACCAATTTCGATCTCCGCCCGGGCAATTACGTCAACGCCGGCAAGGCGGTGACCGCTCTGGTCGATGCCGGTTCGATCCATGTCGAGGGCTATTTCGAGGAAACCAAGATCGCGCGCATTCATGTGGGCGATGCGGTGACGGTGCGGCTGCTGGGGGAGAAGGTGTTGCTGCATGGACACGTCGAGAGCATCGCCGGCGCCATCGAGGACCGCGAGCGCGAAGCAAGCGGGTTGATGCTTGCGAACATCAACCCGACCTTCTCCTGGGTGCGGCTGGCGCAGCGAATCCCGGTGCGGGTGCTGCTGGACGCGGTCCCGGCCGGCGTGAATGTATTGCCGGGGCGGACGGCGACGGTGTGGGTCGGTGAGACCAGACGGTCAGGATAGCACCCGGGTTGGCTCGTGCCCCCACTGAATGTCAGGGCCAGGCGACCCGGGTTGGCGGATGCCCGGACCGTCAATGGCGCCAGGATAGTCCTTCCGCGGCGGACGTAGGGCCAAAAGGAAACCAAGTGGACGAGGGACAGCCATGCCGCGGCCGGGAGGCATCCGGCCACGGCACGGACAACCGGATGTCTAGGCCTCGCCGACGCAATCCAGCATCGCCCCCGTCATGGCGTCAGCCGGGGTCTTGCCGCCCCACAGCACGAACTGGAACGCCGGGAAGAACCGTTCGCACTCGGTGAGGGCGATATCGACCAAGTCTTCCAGGCTTTCCGCCGAGGCGCCAGTGGTGCCGCGCAGCAGCACGGCATGGCGGAACACCGGCGTGCCTTCCTCGCCTTCCAGCCCGAAATGTCCGAGCCAGAGCTTTTCGTTGGCGAGGGCCAGGAGTTCGAACAGCGGGCCGCGCTGCTTTTCGGGCACTTTCAGATCGAACGCACAGGTGAAATGCATCACGCTGATCTCGTGCGACCAGTTGAAGAACAATCCGTAATCGCACCAGTGTCCGGGGGCCTCGGCGGCCATTTCCGAATCGCTGCGGCGGTCGAATTCCCAGTCGTTGGCGGCGACGATTTGCTCCATCATATCAAGGGGATTGGCGGCGTTATCGAGCGAAGTGGTCAGCGATGCCGACATGCGGGGTCTCCCGTCAAAAGGAAGGCCGGGCGTAGCCTTCACCCCCGGGCAGCGTTGCGCTGAAACCCATTTTGGAGTCGCCCGGAGTTGGCTACGCAAGAAGCCTATTCGTGTGTTCGAACCTGCCGCAAGAGCCAAGGCGTCATTTTCACGCCGCCGCCGGATGACTTTTGTTCCACCCGGGCTGTGTCGCGAAAATGTCATGGCCCCCGGGGCGGTGGGCTACAGATCGTCCGGGGCGGCGGCATCCGCCTCCGCCGACTCGATGGCGGCCACGCGGGTTTCCAGGGCGGCAAGCCTTGCCTCCAGTTCGGCTACCCTCGATTCGGCGGCTTCCTGGCCGGCTCGCGCGTTGGCGGCCATTTCCTGTACCGCCTCCATTTCCTCCCGCCGAACCAGATCCAGGCGCTGGATCAGATCGTCCAGCCGCCCCCGCAGCATAGCCTCGGTTTCGTCGCGAAGCCCGGCCAGGGCGGAAAACGCACCGCCTGCCACGCCGGCGAGGTCGTCGAAAAATCGGGGCCGATCGCTCATGGAATACTCCTGCTCATGTGGCGGCTTTCGCACCGCACGTTGGTCCGTATATAGGATGCGTATGATTCTGATAACTGGCGGCGCCGGCTTCATAGGCTCCAACCTGCAAGCCGTACTGGCTGGTCGCGGGCACGAAACCGTCGTTGCCGATACGTTGGGCAGCGACGGCAAATGGCGTAACCTGGCGGCCCATCCGCCGACCCGGGTGATCCATCCGGACGATCTGGATGCGTTCCTGGACAGCCACCCGCCGCTGGAGATGGTATTTCATCTCGGCGCCGTCAGCGAAACCACGGCGGTCGATGGCGATCATACCTGGGCGACCAACGTCGAACTCAGCCGCCGGCTTTGGGAATGGTGCGCCGATCACGGCGTTCGCTTCGTCTATGCCTCGTCCGCCGCGACCTATGGCGACGGGACGCAGGGGTTCGAGGATGAGTTTTCCATCCCGGCCCTCGAAAGGCTGCGGCCGCTGAATCTGTACGGCTGGACCAAGCACGCGTTCGATCTGCTGGTCGCCAAAACGCTGCTGACGCGGCGGGAGCAGCCGCCGCAATGGGCGGGTCTGAAGTTCTTCAACGTCTATGGGCCGAACGAGTACCACAAAGGGCGCATGATCTCCGTGGTGAAGGTCAAACATGATGAGGTTGCCGCCGGCCGGCCCGCCCGCCTGTTCAAATCCGACCAGCCGGGTCTGGCCGACGGTGCCCAGGCGCGTGACTTCATCTGGGTCGGCGACGTGGTCGATGTCATGCTGTGGCTGATGGAAACCCCCGCTGTCAGCGGGTTGTTCAATCTGGGAACCGGCCAGGCCCGCACGTATCGGGACCTGGCGCACGCGGTGTCGGACGCCGCCGGCCGGCCGCGCCAGGTGGAATTCATCGACATGCCGGACAGCCTGCGCGGCCAGTACCAATCCTTCACCCGGGCGCCGATGGACCGGCTGCGCGCTGCCGGTTATGGTGGTCAGTTCACGCCGCTGGAGGAAGGAATCCGCCGCTACGTCCAGAACCATCTGGCCAGCGCGGACAAATACGTATGATCCCGGTTCTGCTGTTTCCCCAGTTCGACC
>JAKBCJ010000146.1 GCA_021807975.1 Pseudomonadota bacterium
ATCCCAAATGGCCGCGCAGACGGCGGACAAACACGCATGAGAGCCCTTCCTCTTTCCATCGGCACCATCCACTTCGTCGGCATCGGCGGCATCGGCATGTCCGGCATCGCCGAGGTGCTGCACGAACTGGGCTATGCGGTGCAGGGCAGCGACATTGCCGAGTCCGCAAACGTGCTGCGTCTGCGCGCCGCCGGTATTCCTGTCGCCATCGGCCATGACGCCGCAAACCTGGGCGATGCACAGGTCGTGGTCGTGTCCACTGCCGTCAAGCGCGACAACCCCGAGGTCGCCTCGGCCCGGGCGCGCCTGATTCCGGTGGTGCGCCGCGCCGAGATGCTGGCCGAACTGATGCGGTTGAAATGGTCGGTCGCGGTTGGTGGGACGCATGGCAAGACCACGACCACCAGCCTGATCGCCTGCATGCTGGAAGCGGCGCATCTGGATCCCACCGTCATCAACGGCGGCATCATCAACGCCTATGGCACCAACACCCGCATGGGGGCCGGCGACTGGATGGTGGTGGAGGCGGACGAAAGCGACGGATCGTTTCTGCGCCTGCCGGCGATCATCGCCGTGGTCACCAATATGGACCCGGAACATCTGGACCACTGGGGCAGCGCGGAAGCGATGCTGGCGGGTTACGACCAGTTCGTAGCCAACATTCCGTTCTATGGTTTCGCCGTGCTGTGCATCGACCATCCGGCGGTGCAGCAGATGATCCCCCGCCTGTCGGATCATCGTATCGTTACGTATGGATTCTCGCCGCAGGCCGATGTGCGGGCGGAGAAAGTCTCCCCGGACAAGTTCGGCTCTACGTTCGATGTCGTGGTAACGGATCGCTATCGCAACCGAGCCCGCCGGATGGGACCGTTCCGGTTGCCGATGCTGGGGGCGCACAACGTGCAGAACGCGCTGGCGGCGATTGCGGTCGGTATCGAAATGGAGATCGACGACAAGACACTGGCGAGTGCGTTCCTTGGCTTCAAGGGCGTCAAGCGCCGCTTCACCAAGACCGGCGAGGCCGGCGGCATCACGGTGATCGACGATTACGGCCACCATCCGGTGGAAATCGCCGCGGTGCTGAAGGCCGCGCGTCAGGCCGGCGCCCGCGATGTCGTCGCTGTCGTGCAGCCGCACCGCTACACGCGGCTTGAATCGCTGTTCAACGAATTCTGCACCTGCATGAACGACGCCGGCACGGTGATCGTGGCCGACGTTTACGCCGCGGGCGAGCAGCCGGTTCCGGGCATCAACCGCGATGCGCTGGTGGAGGGCCTGCGCGCCCGTGGCCATCGCAGTGTCGTGGCGCTGCCGAACCCCGCGATGCTGGGGGAAATGGTGCATGCCATCGCTCGTCCGGGCGATTTCGTCGTTTGCCTGGGGGCCGGATCGATCACCCAGTGGGCGGGTGCGCTGCCCGCCGAACTGCTGGCGCTGCAAGCCAGCGGCGGAAAACGGGTGGCGGGATCATGATGACCGCCGCACGCAATCCTGGTTTCGTCGATACTCTGCCGCCGCTGCGCGGGCGCTTGCAGGCCGATGCGCCGCTTGCGCCGTTTACGTGGTTCAGGGCGGGCGGGGCGGCGGAGGTTTTGGTGCGCCCGGCGGATACGGACGATTTGTCGGCGTTTCTGGCCGCTCTGCCGCATGAAATTCCGGTGCACGTCATCGGGGCGTGTTCCAACCTGATCGTGCGCGACGGCGGCTTGCCGGGGGTTACGATCCGGCTGGCGCGCGGCTTTTCCGCGATCGTGCCGGAGGCCGGGGGTATCGTCGCCGGGGCGGCGGCGCTGGATGTCACCGTTGCGGAACATGCCGCCGAAGCGGGGCTGACGGGGCTGGAATTTCTGTCGGGCATCCCGGGGTCGATCGGCGGCGCGGTGGCGATGAATGCCGGCGCGTACGGCGGCGACATGGCGAGTGTTCTGGATTGGGCGGAGATTGTTACGCGCTCAGGCGAGCAGCGCCGCTTGCTGGGGCCGCAGCTTGCGTTTGCGTATCGTCACGCGGCTTTGCCGGTCGGTGCGGTGGTCACGCGGGTGCGGCTGCGCGGCGTGCCGGGGGCTCCGGCGCTGATCGCCATGCGCATGGCCGGGATCAAGGCGGCGCGCGAGGCTTCGCAGCCGGTGCGCGCGCGGACCGGGGGCTCCACCTTCCGCAATCCGGACGGGATGAAGGCCTGGGAGCTGATTGACGCGGCGGGCTGCCGGGGACTGACTCGCGGCGGTGCGGCGGTGTCCGAGAAGCACTGCAATTTTCTGATCAACACCGGGTCTGCCACGGCCGCCGATATCGAGGGTTTGGGCGAGGAAGTCCGCCGCCGCGTGCTCGCCGTGACGGGGGTGACGCTGCACTGGGAAATCCGGCGGATCGGTTTGCCGGCGGCGGGTTCGATTGCCGCGGTAACGGCCGGGGGCGATGTGTCATGACGCGTGTCGTTGTGCTGTATGGCGGCATTTCGGCCGAACGCGAGGTCAGCCTGTCCAGCGGCATCCAGGTGGCGGCGGCTCTGCGCGAGGCGGGCTATCAGGTGGATGCGGTCGATGTGGGGCACGATCTTGCCGCGGTGGTTGCGGCGCTGACGCCGAAGCCGGACGTGGTATTCAACGCTTTGCACGGGCGCTTCGGCGAGGATGGGTCGATCCAGGGCATGCTGGACTGGCTGGGGATCCCGTACACGCATTCCGGGTTGCGGGCGTCGGCGGTGGCGATGGACAAGCAGGCGGCGAAGGCGCTGTTCGCGGCGGCGGGTTTGCCGGTGGCGCCCGGGCGGCTGGTGCCGATCGCCGAGTTGGAGGCGGGCGATCCGTTGCCGTTGCCGTATGTCGTCAAGCCGGTGAACGAAGGGTCTTCGGTTGGCGTTTCGGTGGTGCGGGGCGGCGACAACCGCCGTGTTGAGATCGCGCGATCCTGGACATTCGGGCCGGAGGCTCTGGTCGAAGAATACATTCCGGGCCGGGAACTGACGGTGGGTGTGATGGGCGACCGCGCGTTGGCGGTGACGGAAATCCAGGCAGTGGCCGGCGTGTTCTATGACTACGAGTCGAAGTACGGCGATGGCGGTTCGAACCACATTCTTCCGGCCGACGTGCATCCCGATATCGCCGAGCAGGCGATGACGATGGCGATTGCCGCGCACCGGGCGATCGGGTGCAGCGGCGCGACGCGTTGCGATTTTCGTTACGACGATACGCAGGGCGGACCGGGGCGGCTGGTATTGCTTGAAATCAATACGCAGCCGGGCATGACCCCGACCTCGCTGCTGCCGGAGCAGGCGGCGTTCCGCGGTATCGGCTTTCCGGAATTATGCGCTTGGATGGTGGAGCAGGCGTCATGCCGGGGGTGAAACGATCTCCGCGTAATTCTGTCAGCGACAGGCCGTCGCCCTGGCTGCTGCTGTTGCGCCGCCAGCGCCGGCTGCTGCGTCCGGCGGGTTGGATCGCGGCTGGATCGGCCTTCGTTCTACTGGCGGTGTTGGTGTTCCATTCCGCGGCGCCGCACAGTTCGGGGACGTTAGCCTCGATGCGCGAGAAGCTGGGCGCGATGACGGCGGTGTCGGGGTTGCGGGTGACGGACATCGTGATCGAGGGGCGGGCGAATACGCCGGAGCCTTTGCTGTGGTCGGCGATTGGCGTGAAGAAGGGCGATCCGATCCTGGGGTTCTCGCTGGAGGAAACGCGGGCGAATATCGAGCGGATTCCGTGGGTTGAAAAGGCAACGATCGAGCGGCGGCTGCCGGGCACGGTGGTGATCAACCTGCAAGAGCGGCGTCCCTTCGCGATTTGGCAGAATCAGGGTGCGTTCGTGCTGGTGGACCGGGCGGGGCAGGTCGTTGCCAATCAGAACGTGGCGCAGTTCCGTCATCTGCCCTGGATCGTCGGGCAGGGCGCGCCGGCTGCGGCAGCTGTGCTGCTGGATGCGCTGCGGGACCGTCCGGCGCTGGCCGAAAGGGTTTCGGCGAGCGTGCGGGTCGGCGAGCGGCGGTGGAATCTGCGGATGAAGAACGGCACCGATGTGATGCTGCCGGAGGGTCATGAAATCGCGGCCCTGGATCGCTTGATTCAGCTTCAGCAGGACCATTCGGTGCTGGATCGTCCGTTGCAGGCGATCGATTTGCGGCTGCCTGACCGGATGGTGTTCCGGCCGAAGCCGGAGGCGAAGGACGGTGCGGTCGTTCCCCCGGTGCCACCCGGAACGACACCGCCGACGGTTCCCGTTCTCGCCAAGAAACCCACATAGGAGCACGATCGGATGGCAGACAATCCTCGTCGCGTGCTACCCCCGGCCGAAACCGGCCCGCCGGAGCAGGAGCCGTCGCGTCACCACCGGTCCGGGCCGTTCGGTGTTGTCGATATCGGAACGACCAAGGTGGCGTGCCTGATCGGACGTGTGGAAAGCGATGGCACGTTACGGGTGCTGGGGTTTGGCTGGCAGAAGGGCAGGGGCCTGAACTGCGGCGATATCGTCGATCTTGAAGCGGCGGAAAAGGCGATTCGGGCCTGCGTCGGCCAGGCGGAGGACATGGCGGACGTTCGTTTGCGTTCCGTCACCGTCAACCTGACCTGCGGGCAGCCGGAGTCGCGGCTGTTCAACGTGCAGTGGCCGGTTGGCGGGCGGGCGGTTTCGGAGAACGATATTCGTTACGTGCTGAACGAGGGCCGGGGTTTGGCGGCGGTGGACGGGCGCGAACCGATTCATGTGCTGCCGTTGAATTTCGCGGTCGATGCCACCGATCACGTCACCGATCCGCGTGGGTTGTTCTGTTCCACGCTGAACGCCCGCCTGCATGTGATCGACGCCGCGGCGACGGCGTTGCGGACACTGGAAGCCTGCATCGGCCGTTGCGACCTGGAAATCGAGGATCTGGTCTCCGCCCCCTATGCCTCGGGATTGTCCAGTCTGGCACCCGAGGAACGCGAACTGGGCGCGACCGTGATCGATATGGGCGGCGGCACCACCAGCATGGCGGTCTATGCCGACAAGCAGATGATGCACACCGCGCAAATTCCGATGGGCGGGCTGCACGTCACCAAGGATCTGGCGATCGGGCTGTCCACGACGTTGATCCATGCGGAACGATTGAAGACCCTGTACGGCAATGTCGAATCCAGCCCGGACGACGAACGCGAATTGCTGCCGGTGCCGCTGATGGGTGAGGAAGACCACCAACTTGCCCGGGTGCCTCGCAGCATGGTGGTCAATATCATCCGGCCGCGAATCGAGGAAACGCTGGAAAATATCAAAGACCGTCTCGATTCGTCGGGCATGGGCCGGGCGGCGGGCAACCGCGTGGTGCTGACCGGCGGGGCCTGTCAGTTGCCGGGCGTTCGCGAAATGGCGGCGCGCATGCTCAGCCGCCAGGTCCGTCTTGGGCGTCCGTTCGCCCTGCGCGGCCTGCCGGAACTGGCGAGCGGACCTGCATTTTCCACTGCCGCGGGGCTGCTGTCCTGGGCAGCGGGCGAAGGACGAGGCTTCCAGGACATCGACCTGGAAGGTGAACCACGGGCCGGTCTGTTCCGCCGGTTCGTCAATTATTTGAAAGAACGTGTCTAGGCCTTGCCGCGAATCGAGCGATTTGTCGTATCCAGTAACCAAAATCCGGTCCCGTTAAATCGGGGGAGAAAACACAATGACCCTGAACCTCACGATCCCGCAGATGAACCACACCGATTTCTCCCCCCGAATCACCGTGATCGGGGTTGGCGGCGGCGGAACGAACGCGGTCGATAACATGATCGCCGCCAACCTTCAGGGCGTGGATTTCGTTGTCGCCAACACTGACGCGCAGCAATTGATGCACAGCCGGGCGGATCGCCGCATTCAGCTTGGCCCGCACATCACGCAGGGCCTGGGGGCGGGCGCAAAGCCGGAAATCGGCAAAGCCGCTGCCGAGGAAGCCGCCGACGAACTGTACCGTCACCTCGATGGCGCGCATATGGTGTTCATCACCGCCGGCATGGGCGGTGGCACCGGGACCGGGGCTGCCCCCGTGATTGCCCGCATGGCCCGTGAACGTAACATTCTGACCGTCGGTGTCGTTACCAAGCCGTTTGGTTTCGAAGGTGTACGCCGGGCCCGTTCGGCCGATCAGGGGATCGAGGAACTGCAGCAGTACGTCGATACGCTGATCGTGATTCCGAACCAAAATCTGTTCCGCATGGCGAACGAGCGCACGACCTGGCGCGATGCGTTCAAGATGGCCGATCAGGTGCTTTATATGGGCGTGCGCGGTGTCACCGACCTGATGATGGTGCATGGCCTGGTGAACCTGGATTTCGCCGATATCCGCACCGTCATGGCGGAAATGGGCAAAGCGATGATGGGCACCGGCGAAGCCGAGGGCGAAAACCGGGCCATCCGAGCCGCTGAGGCGGCGATCAACAATCCGTTGCTGGAAGATACCAGCATGTCGGGTGCGCGCGGCCTGCTGATCAACATCACGGGCGGCGAAGATCTTACGCTGTTTGAGGTCGATCAGGCCGCCAACCGCATCCGCGAGGAAGTGGATGAGGAAGCCAACGTAATTTTCGGGTCCGCCGTCGATGAAACCCTGTCCGGGCGGATTCGGGTGTCGGTAGTCGCGACCGGGATCGAGTCGCAAAGCCGGGCGGACCAGTCGCGCCCGAAGCTGGTCGCGGTTGGCGGCGGCGCCGCCCCCGCCCCGCAGCCGATCGTGCGAAATGCACCCGCGGCTGCGGCCCCTGCCTTCATGCCGAACGCTGCCCCGGCCGCCGCCCAGAACCCGTTGCGGCAACCGTCGCCGCAGCCAGAGGCAGCGGTTGCCCAGGCGGTGGCGCTGGATGCCAACCAGCAACAGCCGCTGCCGCAGCTTCGCACGGTTGCGCAGCCGCAGTTCCAGCCGCATCAGCAGGTGCAGCAGCGTCAGCCTGCCTCGCCGGCACAGCCGGCGCAGCCGACACCGGCCCAGCTTCTGGCGACCAAGGCAAGCCTGTTCGCCGAATCGCAGCGTCCGGCGGCGATTCCGGTGCAGGCTCCGGTGCAGCCGGCAGCGGATCACAGCCGTCCCAGCCTGTTCAATGCGGTGACCGGGGCGTTCCGCCGCCGCGCGGCACCGCAGCAGGCCCCGGTTCAGCCGACCCCGCAGTACAGCCGGAAGCCGGAACCCGCGGCGGACGAGTTTCAGCCGCAGTTGCAGCCGCAGCCGCAGCCGCCGGCGCCGGTTCTGCCGGTGGCTGCCCAGCAAACGCCCACCGGGGATCAGGGCGGGTTCGAGATTCCGGCATTTCTTCGGCGGCAGCACTCCAAGTAGTTTACGCGTTCATTCATGAAGGGGTGTGGGCGGTTCCGTTGACCCGTCCGCACCCTTTTTTGGTTTTGCGCCCCCGGCTGGCCTGCCGGGGGCCGCGCGCCTAGGCTGCGCGCCGCCATGACCGAACGAAACAGCCCGCTTCCCTCAGTCGATTCACTGCTTCGCGCGCCGGAAGCCGAGGTTTTGCTGATCCGGTTCGGCCGAACGGCGGTGACCGCTGCCGTACGTGGTGTTCTGGCCGCCCGCCGCGATGCCCGAGCGTTCGGCGCGCCTCCTGGCGGTATCCTGGCGGAGGTGGCCGATGCCCTGGCGATCCGCTTTGTCCGGTCGCAGCGCCCGGTGTTCAACATGACCGGGACGGTGTTGCACACCAATCTGGGCCGCGCGCCGATTCCGCCCGAGGCCGCCCAAGCCGCGGCGGACGCGATGCTGGGTGCCACGAACCTGGAATACGATCTGGCCACGGGTGGCCGCGGCGAACGCAACGACCATATCAGCGGGCTGTTGTGCGAGCTGACCGGGGCCGAGGCGGCAACGGTGGTAAACAACAACGCTGCCGCGGTGATGCTGGCGTTGAACACGCTGGCCCTCGGCAAGGAGGTGCCGGTTTCGCGCGGCGAACTGATCGAGATCGGCGGCGCCTTCCGTGTGCCCGACATCATGGCCCGTTCCGGTGCGATCCTGAAGGAGGTCGGAACCACCAACCGGACGCATCCGAACGATTACCGTAACGCGATCGGGGCGGCGACCGGGGCGCTGATGCGGGTGCATCGGGCCAACTACGCGATCGTTGGCTTTACCGCGACGGTGCCGACCCCGATCCTGGGTGAGATTGCCCGGGCCGCGGGGGTTCCGCTGATCGACGACCTGGGCAGCGGCAGCCTGGTCGATCTGGAGCGCTGGGGGTTGCCGCACGAACCGACCCCGCGCGAGTCGCTGGCGGCTGGTGCGGCCGTGGTGACCTTTTCGGGCGATAAACTTCTGGGCGGTCCGCAGGCCGGCCTGATTGTTGGTCACAAGGATGTGATCGCGGCGATGGAGAGGAACCCGCTGAAGCGTGCCCTGCGGCTCGACAAGGGAAGGCTGGCCGCGTTGGAGGTGGTGCTGCGGCTCTACCGGGATCCGGACCGTCTCGCTGACTGCATGCCTGCGCTGCGTTTGCTGACCCGCTCACGGTTCGATATTGAAGCCACAGCGGAACGAATTCGACCGGTTTTCGCGACTGCCTGGCCCGGCCGGGATGTGGATATCCGGCCTTGCGGCAGCCAGATCGGGTCGGGCGCGCTGCCGGTTGACCTGTTGCCGTCGGTGGCCGTGACGATTGGCGGCAGTGCATTGGAAAACATCAGAAATTTCCTTCTTGGGCTACCAAAACCGGTGATCGGGCGGATTTCCGGCGGACGGCTTATGCTGGATTGCCGCTGCCTGGAACCGGCTGACGAGGCGGCATTTATTGCCCAGATCGCCCAAGGCGGTGATACTGCCTGACGGAGGAGAATCGGCCCCGGTGGGTCGGCCGGACTTCAAACCCGGTTAGGGCCGCGGAGCGGTCCCGGGCAGGTTCGACTCCTGCTCTCTTCCGCCACCCCAAACGGTGATGGGCGGCGAAAATCACTGTGGCTGTGTTGCAACAGTGTGGCGGAGTCGATGCCTGGACCCCTCGCGAACGGTGGATGCGATCACTATAACCAGAAAAGCGAAAACGGCGGTCCGGTTGGTTCCCGTTCGGATACGCATCGCGCCGGCCTTGGTGGATTTAGGAGAAGTTCGATGAAATTCCGCAGTGTTTTAGCAGCGGCCACGATACTGGCCCTGCCGCTCGCGGCGAATGCCCAGCCGATCACCGGCATGTATATCGGCGGCGCGGCGGGCGGCAATTTTTTGAACGAGCATGCCAATAACGGCACGAACAGCGGCACGCTTGATTCGAACATTGGACCCGCCGGGGAACTGAGCCTGGGTTACGGTCTGGGCAACGGACTGCGCCTCGAACTCGAGGGTGATTATCGCGAGAACGGGTTCAACAATCTTTCGAACGGCCCGAAGGCGGGCGGTAACGAGCAGAAGTACGGCACGATGTTCAATGTGCTGTATGACTTCGTGAATGTTCCGTATGTGCAGCCTTATATCGGTGCCGGCATCGGTTATCAGTGGGCGAAGGAATCCAACCTGCGTGTCGGCGCTAACACCGCTGCGACGGCCACGGTCGGCAACGCCGCCTATCAGGGCATCGTGGGTGCGGCGATGCCAATCTCCAGCGTGCAGGGACTGGCGCTGACCGCCGATTACCGCTTCATGGTGGTGCCGGGCGATCGTAACTATGGCGGCTCCGCCGGTTCCCCGCCGACTAAGTTGGGCAGCGACTATAACCACACGGTTTTGGTTGGATTGCGGTATGCTTTCGGCTCCGCCCCGGCACCTGCGCCGGTAGTATCCGCGCCCGCACCGGTTGCGGCGGCGCCGTCGCCGGTTTCCCGTTCCTATATCGTGTTCTTCGATTGGGATAAGGCGGACCTGACGGATCGCGCACGCCAGATCGTGTCTGAGGCCGCCGCGAACTCCACCAAGGTGCAATACACGAAGCTGGAAGTTAACGGCTACACCGACGCGTCGGGCACGCCGGCGTACAACCACTCTCTCTCGCTCCGCCGGGCGGATGCCGTGGCCGCGGAACTGGTGAAGGATGGCGTTCCCAAGAGCGCGATCGCCATCGAAGGCTTCGGCGAAACCCACCCGCTGGTGCCGACCGGCGCTGGCGTGCGGGAACCGCAGAACCGTCGCGTCGAAATC
>JAKBCJ010000147.1 GCA_021807975.1 Pseudomonadota bacterium
CGGGGAGAGCATGGGCCTGCACCGGCCCGACCTGTTCAAGCGCCTGAAGATCATTCAGGACGTCGATGCGATCCTGGCCGACAGCGCCACGGCGATCGAGTCCAGCGGGCTGGATATCGACGAGGCCAGGGACGTGATCCTGCGTGACATGCTTGGTGAACAGCCGCTGCCCCTACGCGGGTAGCGCATGGGTCATGGCGCGCGAAGCCTGCTATTGAAACATCGGCGGCTGGCGCGGCTCATCGATGCGCCGCAAACTGTCGGACCGGGGAAGCCCGTGCAGTATGTTGTCCGATTGGCTTCGCAGCGGGTCGCTCCGATCCGGGAGCCGCAACTCATGCTGGCAGCCGGCGGCGTTGTTGCCAACTTGGCCGTCTCCGACCGGTTGGCTTGTCTCATCCAGGAAAACCGGAGGCGTTTGAATGGCGCTTGGGGGCGAGGCGCAATCCTCCGGCGGCGCGGCGGCGGCGGCCAGAAAAATCAGCGGAACGATCGAGAGCGTATTCCAGCGCATGGCATCCCCTTAGTTATCGCCGCCGGCGGGCGGTGTCAGGCTAGCCAGCAGGGCTGGAATAAACACCAAACTGGCCAATAATGTACACCCCAGACTGATCAGCAGCAATTTGCCCATGCTCGCGGTGCCGGGGTGGGCGGACAGCGCCAGCGATCCGAATGCCGTGGCGGTCGTCAGTGCCGAGAACAGGATCGCCCGGGCGGTCGCACTTCCCAGCGGATGGGTCTGTCCGGACCGCCAGTTCATCACGAAGTAAATGTTGAACGAAACGCCGACCCCAAGCAACAACGGCAATGCAATGATATTGGCGAAATTCAGCGGCAGCGGCAGCACCACCGCGATCAGCAGCGTCAGCAGCGCGGACATCAGCAGCGGGGCCATCACCAGCACGGTGTCCAGCAACCGGCGCAGCAGCGCCAGCAGCAGCACCGCGATCGCGATCACCGCGTAAATCGCCGCCTGACGGAACGCGCCGACGATGGTATCGGCGGTCGCCGCGATGGTGACAGCGGAACCGCCCGCATTGGGGGCGACCGCGGTAACCTGTGCCACGAACGCCTTCAATCCGGCGGGCGACTGAGCCGCTGATTTGGGGTTTACCTGCACCCGGGCCCGACCGTCCGGCAGCAGCCAGTCACGGGCAAAATCGGCGGGGATCGACCCAAGCACGATCGGTTCGGCGTCCAAAGCAAGCCGCAGATGAACCATCTGAGCGGGCAGAAACTCGGTGAGTGCCGTGTTGGCCCCGATCAGCACGGCATCGGGTGCGGTTTGCAGCCGCCTCAGATCGCCGGCCAGCAGCGCCAGCGGATGATCCTTGGGCAGCTTCGGCAATGCCGGATCGATCTGCGCCAGAGCGGTCTTCGCCGCCAGGCGGATCTGCTCCGCCGTTATCGGCGCGGCCGCGCCGTGTGGCGCCAGGGTCGGCGCCAGAATAGTATTGGCATCGGCGATGACCGCCAGCTTTTCCTGCTGATCGGAAGGCACGAAACTATTGATGCTAATCGTCCCCGCGACGCTCGGTAATCTGTCCAGCTTGTCCGACAGCGTGGCCGCGGCCGCGGCGTTCGGCGCCAGGATGTCGATGGTATAAGGATTGGTCAGCGGATTATCGATCAGATCACGCAGCGTCCGCATCGCCTCGGTGTGCGGGTTCTTAGTGTCCAGCGGGTCCGAGTCGAACCGCAGCATCGGCGAGACCGCGACGGCAGCGGCGGCCAGCACCCCGAATCCGATCAGGACCGGCTTGCGCCAGCTTACGATTTCGGCGTCCATCCGCGCCCCGAACGCGAAGCCCACCTCGGCCGCCTCGCCGCGCGGGCGGAACACGGTGATCGCCGCGGGCAGGAAACCCAGCGTGCAGATGAACGCCATGATCATCCCGGCACCGGCGATCAGCCCCAGTTCGGCCACGCCCTCGAACGCGGTTGGCACGAACGCCAGGAAGCCGGCCGCGGTCGCCAGGGCCGCGATCAGGATCTGAAGCCCCACGCGCCGGGCCGTTTCAGTCATCGCCAATTCGGGGTCGCCGGTCTCGAAGCGGAACTCCCGGTACCGCACCGAGAATTGGATGGCGAAATCGACCGCGATGCCGACGAACAGCACGCCGAAGCCGACCGACACCAGATTGAGCGTCCCAACCGCGAGCGCCGCGAACAGCACCGTCATCATCAGCCCCAGCACCAGCGTCATCAGGATCGGCAGGATCAGCCGCCAGGAGCGCACGGCCAGGAACAGCCACAGCGTAATCAGCACCAGACTGCCGATCAGGCCTTCGACCGCGCCCTCGGCGACGGTGGAGAACTCCTCATCCGCCAAGGCCACCTGACCGGTGATTCGGACATGGGCCTCGCCCGATTTCACGAACGGCAGATCGGCGATAACCGCGCGCATCGCATCGGTGGCCGCCCCGCCGGGTTGTAAAGAGCCGAAATCCTGGTTCGGCTGCGCCAGCACGAACCGGTAGGGGCCAGCCAACTCGCTAAGACCGCCGCCCAGCAGCGTTTCCCACGACAGTGGCCGGGGATGACCATCCAGCGCGTCCGCCATCGCCCGATGAAAGCCCCGGATCGGCGCCAGATAAGGGGAAAGATCGGCATCGCCGCGGGTAACGCCCATGCCCAGCAGCGACAATGCCGAAAACAGCCCGCGTGCCGTGGGGTCGGCGACGAGCTGGCCCAGGAACGGCTGTGCATCGATGGTCTGGTCCATCAGCGCCGATAATTGCTTGGGCTGCAGGAACAGCAGCCCCTCTTTTGCCAGGAACGGGTTGGCGTCCGGCCGCCGCACGGTCTGGAAATGCACCTTGTCGGATGACAGCCGAGCCAGCAGTTGGTTCGCGGTGGCATCGGCTTCCTCCGGGATTCGGGCGTCCACCACGGCGACCAGCAGGTTGGTGAACTGCGGGAAGTCCTTATTCATTTCCACTGCCTGCTGGCGCCACGGCAAACTGGCCTTGAACAGCAGATCGGTATCGGTGCTGACCCCCAGCGTGAACGAGGCGACCCATCCGGCGCAGATCGTCAGGGCTATGCCGCCCAGCAGAACGGACCAGGCGTGACGGTGGCTAAAATCGACCAGACGGTTGAGAACGCGGATCAGCATGCGATGAAACAGCCTAATCGGAAGGGCAAGCGGCACCTGATAGTCGCTACCCTCGCGCTGGTCCATCGCGAACGCGATCGATCACCCGATTGGCGGCGCGGGGGCGGAAATGGAGGCTTGAGCGGATCGCGCAGCACCTCTATACCCGCCGCTTCGCGCGGCCGGTCGGGATCGGCGGCGCCAGCAAGGAATCAGACCATGAAGCCGGGCATCCACCCAGAGTACCACGATATCAACATCGTCATGACCGACGGTACCGAGTTCAAAACCCGGTCTTGCATGGGCAAGGCAGGCGATACGTTGCGCCTGGACATCGACCCGAAGTCCCACCCCGCCTGGACCGGCGTGCAGCGCATGATGGACACCGGCGGCCAGGTCGCGAAGTTCAACAAGAAGTTTGCCGGCCTGGGCATCAAGAAGTAGCCAAGACCATCCGCCGCTGCGATCCGGGGAATCGGATCGCAGCGCGCAATCAGGCTTCCAAGGCGGCATCCCAGTACAGGAAGTCGAGCCAGGTGCGGTGCAGATTCTCACGGGCGACATGCCATTTCGCGGCTTCGTCGATTTGGTGCGGGGTGGGTTCCACGGGGACGGAGCGCAGCCGCAGCCCGCTGTCTTTCAACGACCTGCTGCCCTTGTAAAGATTGTCCGCCTGACAGCACGTCACGACATTCGACCAACTGGTCACGCCGCCCCTGCTGCGCGGTATCACGTGGTCGAACGTCAGTTCCTTCGCAGGCAGCGTGTCGCCGCAGTACTGGCAACTGAAGCGGTCGCGCAGGAACACATGATAGCGGGTAAATGCCACTTTCCGGCGCTTATGGAAGCGTTTCAGCGCCACGACGGACGGGATGGCGAAGGACTGCCGGCTGGAGTGGACCTCCATATCGTAGTTGATGACGGGATTGACCCGCTCTTGCAGCACCGCCACCAGGGCGTCCTGCCACGACCATACGGATAACGGTCCCCAGCTCAGCGGCTGCATATCAGCATTCAGAACAAGCGTCTGAAGGTTCGGGATGTGGCTCATGGCCAAAACCCCGGGACCGAGGCGTTCGAGGACAACCGAGATGCGCCGGCAGGCAAAGGCAACTCCCTTGCTTCTGGCGCGCGATATCCGGGCAAACAAGCGAATCGCCGAGAAATCCCGCGCACCCACTCTTCCACCTAGGGATGACAGATCGGCAGCCAACCCGCAACCCGCGCCAACACCATAGCGCTACAGTTCATTGTTTCGTCACCTGAATTTCGGGGTGCGAGGCATGCGGATTCGTGCAGGCCGCCCTCTTGAACCCAGCCGGCGGCGATCCTAATTCAGCGGCGTCGGAAATGCCCATTCGGGGTTTCCGGGACTTCGATCCCCGGGCCGGCCCATCCGGGCGGCCCCTGTCCAGTGACCTTGCTTTGCAGGAGGTTTGTTATGACAACCGTTGACTTCGCTCCGCTGTTCCGTACTGCCATTGGCTTCGATCGGCTGGCCCGTCTTGTCGATACCGCCGCGTCCGGCCAGGACGCGCAATCCTATCCTCCCTACAATATCGAAAAGACCGGGGACGATACCTATCGTCTGACCATGGCCGTAGCCGGATTCCGCCCGGAAGACCTGGATCTGACCGTGAAGGACAACACCCTGATCGTGTCCGGCCGGGTTGCGAACGATGCGCCAAAAGCCGAAATCCTGTACCGCGGAATCGCCGGGCGGGCATTCGAACGCCGTTTCGTCCTCGCCGATCACATCGTCGTGGATGGCGCCGACGTTCAGCTCGGTTTGCTGCATGTCGGGTTGAAGCGAATCGTGCCGGAGGCGTTGAAGCCTCGCAAGATCGTCATCGGCAACGCCGCGCCGACCGCGATCGCCAACGACTCGGCTGGGGCCGCACGGGCGGCCTGATGCGCCGTGGGGCCGGGAAACCGGCCCCTTTTTCTACCCGGGGCGCTTGAAAAAGGCGTCCGCCGCACTGCGATGGCTGTTCTTACGGCCGATATCGGCCTCCACGCGGGCGATCTCGCCGCGCAGTTCCTCGATATACAGCCGTAATTCGTCGATCCCCAGACTGTCCAGCGGCAACGGGTCCAGGCGTCGGCGCCTTGGCGGAGGGGCATCATCTTCCAGGGCCATTTCGTTCTCCTTCAGTGGTTTGCCGACGGGCGGACGTCTGCCATGTGGCATCATTCGATCATAATACCGCCAAAGCCGCTTGACCCACCCCCTTGGGCTTGTCATATCCGCGACTTGCCCGCGGATACGGCCTGTCACTTGCACCGGTTGGCCTGCAAGCGACAACGTCAGAATGAAAAACATCCGCCGGCGACCCTGAGAGTGTGAAAGCCATGACCCTTCCGCTGATGCCCAAGGCCACCGCCGTGTGGCTCATTGAAAAAACCGCCCTGACCTTCACGCAAATCGCGGATTTTTGCGGGATGCACCCGCTGGAGGTTCAGGCCATCGCCGACGGCGAGGTTGCGCAGGGGATTGTCGGTTACGATCCGGTCGCAAACATGCAATGCACGCTGGACAACATTCGCCGCTGCGAAGCGGATACGAACGCACGCCTGAAGCTGATCGCCAACACGATGCCGATGCCAAAGCGGCTCCGCGGCTCCCGCTACACGCCCGTGGCGAAGCGGAATGACCGCCCGGATGCAATCGCCTTCCTGCTGCGCAACTTCCCACAGTTGACTGAAGCCCAGGTTGGCAAGCTGCTGGGAACCACGAAGGACACAATCCAGAAAGTGCGGGAACGGACCCACTGGAACAGCGCGAATATCAAGCCGCGCGATCCGGTGATCCTGGGGCTTTGCACCCAAACCGATTTGAATGCCGCGGTGCTGCAGGCCAATGACCGTTTGCAGCGGGAAGGGAGAGCGGTTCCTCTGCCGCCGCCGCCGGAGACGGACGAAGCCGCCTGACCGGCGTGACGGGGTGGGTCGAACGATGGCCGTTCAGTTGACCAGGGGTCGTATCCTTTCCATCTCTTCCTTCAGCCGCAGCTTTTCGAGTTTAAGTCGCATGAGGGCGTCCGTATCGGGTTGCGGGCGATGGTCTTCGTCGAAAATCCGTGTTTCGAGCGATGCATGCCGTTCCTTTAACGCGTCGAGACGGGTATTCAGGCTCATGGACTGGGTACCTCCGTATTTAACCGGTTGGCTGCCAGCCGTCACCGCGGTGACGGCGGCGGCGCAGCGTAACGCCATTGTCACGGGGTTGGCCAGCCGAAAACAGGCGCGGGTAGTTCAATCGAAAATTTCTATCGTAGGTTGTAAATATGCTTAACGATAGAGACTCACTGCTCCGCAAACTCCATGGACTGCGCAGCGAACATCGCGATCTCGACACCGTTATCGCCCGCCTCGCCGACCAGGGCGCATCCGACCAGTTGCATTTGCAACGCCTGAAAAAGCGCAAGCTGATGCTGCGCGATGAGATCGCATGGCTGGAAAGCCGGCTGATCCCTGACAGCATCGCCTGATATGGACGCTTCCGCCGCCCCGTTGATCGGCATTATCATGGGCAGTCAGTCGGACTGGCCGACCATGACCCATGCCGCGGAGATGCTGACGAAACTCGGCGTCCCGCATGAAGTTCGTATCGTGTCCGCGCATCGCACGCCCGACCGCCTGCGGGAATATGCGAATACCGCGCGAGACCGTGGCCTGCGGGCGATCATCGCCGGGGCTGGTGGGGCTGCACATCTGCCGGGCATGTGTGCTGCCTGGACGCCGTTGCCCGTGCTGGGCGTACCGGTGGAATCGCATGCCTTGAAGGGCATGGACAGCTTGCTGTCGATCGTGCAGATGCCGGCTGGCATTCCGGTTGGCACCTTGGCAATCGGCCGGGCGGGGGCGGTGAACGCGGCGTTGCTGGCGGCGGCGATGCTGGCGACGACCGACCTGGCGCTGGCGGTTCGGCTGGATGCGCTGCGGGCCGACCAGACCGCCGCCGTCGCCGAAATGCCGGTTGCGATCCCCACATGACCCGCTTTCCACTTCCGCCCAATGCCACCATCGGTTTGGTCGGCGGCGGGCAGCTTGGACGCATGTCGGCGCTGGCCGCCGCGCGTCTGGGGTATCGCTGCCATATCCTGACCCGGGAAACCGACAGCCCGGCCGCTCAGGTCTCTCACGCGGTGACGATCAGCGATTACAGCGATCCGGTGTCGTTGCGCGCCTTCGCCGACGCGGTCGATGTCATCAGCTTCGAGTTCGAGAATGTCAGCGCGGAGGGGCTAGACCTGCTGAGCTCCATCCGTCCGGTGCGTCCCGCGCCGTCGGTGCTGCGGATCAGCCAGGACCGGATCGACGAAAAGACCTTCCTGAACACTGCCGGTGTGGCGACAGCGCCCTGGGCGGCGGTAACCTCGCGTCAGGAACTGGACGATGCGGTGGCCCGCCTTGGGCTGCCGGCGGTGCTGAAGACGACCCGCCTGGGTTACGACGGCAAGGGCCAGGCGATGCTCCGCTCACCCGCGGACCTGGATGCCGCGTGGGAACGCCTGAGCCCGCGCCCGCTGGTGCTGGAAGGCTTTGTCGATTTCGCTCGGGAAATCAGCGTGGTGATCGCCCGCGGGGCCGATGGATCGGTCGCTGCGTTCGATACCGTGGAGAACCGGCACCGGCATCACATTCTGGACGTGACGCTGGCGCCGGCCCGTATCGCGCCATCGGTCGATCAGTCGGCGCAGGCAATCGCGCGCAGCGTGGTGGAGGCCTTAGACCTGATCGGCCTGCTCGCGGTCGAAATGTTCGTGGACAACGCGGGCAAGGTGCTGGTGAACGAGATCGCGCCGCGGCCGCATAATTCCGGCCACTGGACGATAGACGCCTGCCCGGCGAGCCAGTTCGAGCTGCATATCCGAGCGATTGCGGGTTTGCCGCTGCCACCGGCGAGACGGCATGCGGATGCGGTGATGAAGAACCTGATCGGCCCGGAAGGCATGGCGCTGTGGCCCGCCGCTCTGGCGGAGCCGGGTTTGATCCCACATCTGTATGGTAAGGGCGAGGCGCTGCCGGGGCGGAAAATGGGGCATGTGACGCGACTGTTTCCGCGCGGCGCCCTGCCGGGGGATTTCGGTATCGAAGCGGCTTTGGGGCCGCTGGCGGAAGCCTAGGCTACCGGGATTGGGGCTGTTGTCGCCGAAGCGCTGATGGCCGGGACGGCGCCCGGCCATGAAGGCCGAGCGCGCCGCGTTCAGCCGTGCTGCGGCATGGCCTGCGGGATGATCGTGGTCACGATCGATGCGTCCAGGGCCTCGTAGTCGTGATAGCCGATGGTCTGATACAGTTCCGCGCGGGTCTGCATGTCGTCCACCATGTTCTGCGTGCCGCCGTCGCGCTTGATCGCGGCATACAGTTTGGCCTGGGCTTTGTTCGCCACGCGCAGCGAACTGACCGGCCAGATCACCATCTTGTAGCCCATCGCCTCGAACTCGCTGGCGGTGAAGAACGGGGTGCGGCCGAATTCCGTCATGTTGGCCAGCAGCGGCACGCCGGGCAGCCGGGCTGCCACTTCCTTGAACATCTCGGCGTTGGTCAGTGCTTCAGGGAAGATCGCATCGGCGCCGGCTTCCATGAACAGCTTGGCGCGCGCCACAGACCCATCGATGCCCTCCGACGCGGCCGCATCCGTGCGTGCGATAATCACCATGTGCCGGCGCGCCCGGCGGGCGGCGGCGATCTTGGCAGCCATGTCGTGCGGGTCGGCCAGACGCTTGTCGTTCAGGTGGCCGCATTTCTTCGGCAGCAACTGATCCTCGATCTGCACGGCGGCGCCGCCGGCATCCTCGAAGCTGCGGATCATGTGCATGACGTTGAGCGTCTCGCCATAGCCGGTGTCGCCATCGACCAGGATGGGCAGCCCGGTGGCGCGGGCGATCTGGCGGACGAAGAAGCAGACCTCATCGACGGTGATCATGCCCAGATCGGGAATACCCATGGAGGCGGTCATGGCCGCGCCGGATAGATAAAGACCCTCGAACCCCGCCGCCTTTGCTTGCAGCCCGGCCTGGCCGTTATGCGCGCCGGGAAGCTGCACAATGCCCGGGCGGGCCAGCAGGGCGCGGAAGCGGTCGCCGGCCGGGGCGGAGGGAAGATCGTCGGCAACGAGGTATGTCATGTTGGGACTCCTTTTACTGACCCGGATACAAGATCGGCAGGCGAAAGAACAGGGCGCCTCCATCGAGTCCGGCGACGGACACCGGCACGCGTCATGTCCGGGCGGCAGATCCCTGGTTCAGGCGACGTCGTCCCCACCTCGAACCGCTCCCTTTGCCGAACGCCCCAACCTCCGCCAAACTCCGGAAAACGCGCCAGCAGGAGTGAAACCATGATCCAAGGCATCCACCGCTATCCCCCGATGGACAGGGTGATCTACGGCATCCCCCTGGCCGAGGCCCTGGCGGACGAGGTCGCACGCCTGAACGCCCGGGCGGTCTATGTCATGGCCAGCGGCACCCTGAACCGCGAAACCGGCGTTATCGACAGTGTTCGCCACGTTCTGGGCAATCGCCTCGCCGGGGTCTGCGCCAAAATCGGCGCCCACACGCCGCGTATCGACGTGGTCGCGGCCGCCAACGAGGCCCGCGCGGCCAAGGCGGACCTGATCGTGACCGTGGGCGGCGGATCGGTCACCGACGCCGCCAAGATGGTCGGCCTGTGCCTGGGCAACGATGTTATCCGGCCCGGAGACCTGGACCGGTTTCGCGCGAACGTCACCCCGGACGGCAACACCGAACGCCCGCCGGTCAACCCGCCCGCGGTGCGCTCCATCGACGTGCCCACCACCCTGTCCGCCGGGGAATTCACCCCATTCGCCGGCTGCACCGACACCGAACGAAACGTGAAAGAAAGCTACGGACACGCGTTGATGATGCCGCAAGCGGTGATCCTGGACCCCGCTGTCACCGTCCACACGCCGGAGTGGCTGTTCCTGTCCA
>JAKBCJ010000148.1 GCA_021807975.1 Pseudomonadota bacterium
TCGCCGCTTTGAACGCGGATGCGGCTTCCTCGTGCCGCCGCATACCCCGGAGTGCCAGGCCGAGATTGTTCAGCGACGCGGCATCGGCGTCGCCGGACACTGCCGCCGCCGCCGCAAACTGCTGCGTGGCCAGCAGGGCGTTTCCCAGGTTGATGCGCAGCAGCGGATGACCGGGTTGTTCCGCCTCCGCCCGCCGCAGATACTCCAGCGCCAGCGTGTGTTGGTTTTGCCGGCTCAGCAATACGCCCAGCAGATGCAACGCATCGAAGCGGCGCGGTTGTTCCGCGACGATGGTTCGGCAGACCGCCTCGGCCGCCGCATAGTCGCCGGCGGCATAATGCCGCGCCGCTTCTTCGAGCTGTTGGTTCAACCGCGCTTCTTTGCCGGCTTGGCCACCCGGTGGGCCGAAGCAGGCGCCCGCTTCGGTTTGGCCACCGCTTTCGGCGGCGTCCGCCCCGCCCGCAGATCGGTAATCGTCGCTCGAGTGGTGATCTGCTCCGGGTTGGTCCGCAATTCGATCAACGCCGGCTTGCCGCTTGCAACCGCCCGCCGGAACGCCGGGGCGAATTCCTCGGTCGCGGCGACGACCTCGCCGTGGCCGCCGAATGCCTCGATGTATTTGCAGAAATCGGGATTGGTCAGCGCGGTGCCGGACACCCGCCACGGATAGGCTTTCTCCTGATGCATGCGGATCGTGCCGTACATCTGGTTATTGAACACCAGCACGATCGGCGCGACCCCGTGATGGAACGCGGTGGCGATTTCCTGCCCGGTCATCATGAAGCCGCCATCGCCAACCATGCTGACCACCATCCGATCCGGAAAGGCAATTTTTGCTCCGACGGCGGCCGGGACGCTGTAGCCCATCGCTCCGTTGGTCGGCCCGATATAGCGCTGCCCCTCGGAAAAGTTCAGGAACCGCGTCGCCCAGCCGGCGAAGTTGCCGGCATCGGTGGTGACGATCGCGTCCGGAGTCAGCAGGCCCTCCAATTCCCGCATCACCGTCCCCAGGTTCAACGGGCCCTGATAGTTCGGCACCGCGCGCTGCGCCTCTCGCAACGATCGCAGTTCCTGCGTCCACTTGGCCCAGACCGGCTTGACCGGTTCCAGCCCGGCCGCGGCGATGGCAAAGGTGTTAAGGTCGGACACGATGCCCAGTTCGGTGCGGAATACTCGCCCGATCTCCGCGCCGTCAGGCAGCACCTGCACGATCGGCACGCTTCCGGCCATATCCAGCAGCGTGTACCCCTGCGTGACCGCATCCCCCAGCCGGCTGCCGATCGCCAGAATCAGGTCGGCCTCTTTGAGCTTGCCGATCAACCCCGGGTCGGAACCGACGCCCAGGTCGCCGGCAAAATTGTCCCGGGTGCCGTCGTAGTGCGCCTGCCGGCGGAACCCGACCGCCACTGGAAGCCTGTTGTCCAGCAGGAACCGGTGCAGCGCGGCGCGCCCCTGTTCAGTCCAGCACGATCCGCCAACCACCGCGATCGGCTTCTTCGCCTTTGCCAGCAATGCGCGCATCGTCAGCATCGCGGCCGGATCGGGGAACGCCGGGCTGACCGTCGCGCGCGGCAGGTCGGGCACAACCACCCGATCCTTCTGCATCTCCTCCGACAACGCGATCACCACCGGACCTGGCCGGCCGCTGGTCGCGACATCGACTGCATGCGCGACAACCTCCGGAATCCGCTTGGCATGGTCGATCTGGGTCACCCACTTCGCCAGCGGCGCGAACATCTGCCGGTAATCGACTTCCTGAAACGCATCGCGGCCGGTGTCTTCGTGCGGTATCTGGCCGACGAACAGCAGCATCGGCGTGCTGTCCTGATACGCCACATGCACCCCGATCGCACCATGGCAGGCGCCTGGCCCGCGTGTGACCATCGCCGCAGCCGGCCGCCCGGTCAGTTTGCCGAATGCGTCGGCCATGTTCACGGCGCCCGCCTCGAACCGGCAGGTGACCAGTTTCACCTTGCCGCCCTGGTCGTACAACCCGTCCAGCGTATCGAGGAAGCTTTCGCCCGGAACCTCGAACACATGATCGATGCCTTGCGCGGCGAGTGCGTCCGCCAGAACACGTCCGCCATGACGCGGCATATTTTTGGCCTTACGGGCCTTGGCCATTTCCATTCGGTCTGTTCTCCCCTCGGCCGGCAGCGGGTCCGGTCCGGCCGCGGCGGCTTGGAGGATAGGCGAGCGCCCGCCGCTCGTCACGCCCGCGCCCGCCGATGCAATAACGCAATCGTGTCACTTTGCCATAATCCGAACATCGACAGACCGGATTCCCGCCCCCGATCCGGCGGAACGTCAGCACCATGAAGACGCCAAAGGAGCATCCGATGCCGTGCAATCCGGCCTGGTGGGCAACCAACGATCTGACCCGCGCGCAACTGGAGATGTTCCATGCGCTGGGCGAGCAAATCGCGCTGACGCCGGACGACCGGCGCCGGGCGCTGAATTTGGACGACCGGACATGGGCAGCCTGGCAGGCATTCCTGGCGGACGGGCCGCTTCCCGTGGAACCGCCGGTTCCCGACATGCTGCGCCGCCTGAGCGAGACAGCGTTCAATCTGGCGGTTGTCGCGGAGTGCCGAACCGCCTGAACCAACCGGCTATCCCCCGCCCACCGCCCCGGGCTAGACTCCCGCCACGGGTCAACAGGTGCCCGGTTCCCCGGGAGGCGGCGATGCGAGCAATCTTTGTGCAAATCAAATGCGACATGGGCCAAGCCTATCGCGTAGCGCGCGAGGCCGCCGATACGATTCCGGAAATGTCGGAGCTGTTCTCAACGTCTGGCCAATACGATCTGTTGGGCAAATTCTACCTGGACAGCGGCCAGGACATTGGCCTGTTCGTCACCGAGAGGGTTCAGACCCTGCCCGGCGTCAAGGACACCTATACGCTGATCGCATTCAACGCGTTTGGTGGCGGATCGGCGGCCTGACGTGGTGCGGGGAATGTCGGCATCATGCCGATGGTATCCGATGCTTATTGGCGATAAAGACCTTCCATCGCGTTCATAAAGGGAAGGCAAATGGGTCCGGTTACCCGGGTCGGTGTCACCGTGACATTCCTGCGTATGGATCGACCGCCAGCGGCCGCGGGCCCGAGCCTGGGGCCGGGCTTTCAGGTTGTGCGCGCGCAGGCGCCGACCGTGCCATTCTACCGCTATCTCTATAATACGGTTGGCGCGGACTATCTGTGGTGGCTTCGCCGCACCACGCCGGATCATGAGTTGGCGGCGCTGCTGCGTGACCGCGCCATTGCCATTTACACATTGTACAGTAAGGGCGAACCGGCGGGGTTCTTCGAGCTGGATGCCCGCACCTGGCCCGATGTGAACCTCAGCTACTTCGGCTTGATGCCGAATGTTATCGGCCAGGGCACCGGCTTCGCCTTCCTGCGGGCCGCAATCGACGAGGTCTGGCGTCACGGCGCCAGGGGCATGACCGTCAACACCTGCAATGCCGACCATCCCAGGGCCTTGCCGAACTACCTGCGAGCCGGGTTTTATATCGTCCGGCAGGTGAAAGAGACGTGGTCCATCCCCAACACTCTGAACATGCGCATTCCAGCCAGTTTGAAACTTTGACCAAAGACCTCGCACTCTACATCCATTGGCCGTTTTGCCTGGCCAAATGTCCGTATTGCGACTTCAACTCCCATGTGCGGGATCGCATCGATCAGGCCCGCTTCGCCAACGCCCTTCGCCGCGAACTGGCTACTGAAGCCGCCCGCCTGGGCCGCCGCCGCCTGACATCGGTGTTTTTCGGCGGCGGAACCCCCAGCCTGATGGACCCATCAACCGTCGGCGCCCTGCTGGACGACGCCGCGCGCTGGTTCGATCCGGCGGAGACCATCGAAATTACGCTGGAAGCCAACCCAACCAGCATCGAGGCCAGACGTCTGGCGGATTACCGGTCCGCCGGCGTCAACCGCATCTCCATCGGCATCCAAAGCCTCGACGACTCCGCCCTCCGCGCGCTCGGGCGCCAGCACTCGGCCGGCGAAGCGGTTGCCGCACTGTCGCTCGCCCGGCGCCTGTTCGGCCGCGTCTCGTTCGATTTGATTTATGCCCGCCCCAATCAGGACCTCGCCAGCTGGCGTAAGGAGCTGCGCGCGGCCCTGGCGATCGCGGACGACCACCTGTCGCTGTACCAACTGACAATCGAACCGGCGACTCAGTTCGAGGCCCTGTTCCGGCAGGGCAAGATCGTACTTCCCGATGAAGACACGGCCGCCGCCTTGTACGACGCGACCGGGGAAGAATGTGCGCGTGCCGGGCTTCAGGCTTACGAAATCTCTAACTATGCCCGTCCGGGGCAGGAAAGCCGTCACAATCTGAGCTATTGGCGTTATCTGGATTACACCGGCATCGGCCCCGGGGCGCATGGACGCATCACGGCGGATGGGGTGTTGCGAGCCACCAGGAGGCACCGGGCGCCGGAACCGTGGGCCGAACGCGTGGAACGGGATGGTCACGGCCTGACCGCCGACGATGCCATTCCAGTGGAGGAGCGTGCGCGCGAGGCGCTGCTGATGGGCCTGCGGCTGACAGAAGGCATCGACATCACCCGATTCGCCGCACGTACTGGCCTAACCATCGCCCAGTCGGTCGATTCCGGGGTTCTGGAGCAATGTATCCAGGAGGGCTATATCCAGCACACCCACGATCGGCTGATCGCCACCCGGCAGGGTCGTATTCGGCTGGATGCGTTACTGGCCGCCCTGGTGACCTAAAAAAAACGGCGGTGCTTTTGGCACCGCCGAAGTTTAGGGAGGAAACGTCCAAGAAAGCAGTGCGCCTAAGCGCGACTGCGAGACAGAGATTGCTCCTGGGCCGAGGCATAAGCAAGCATTTTGTGTTGCACCGCAGCACTGCGTTGCGCGCATGACAATTCGCGATACAGGGCGATAACGCCGCAGCTGCCGGCACCACGCGATTGCTAGCTCAGCGCGGCGCCCTTACGCTCGGGGATCAGGGTCCACATCGCCGCGATATCCAGGACGTAAAGTGCCGCCAGCAGCGCGATCGCCGTTTCGAAGCCGTGCGCGGCGGCGATGGTCCCGATCGCAACCGGACCAAATCCCCCCATCGCCCGGCCAAGATTGAACAGTACGTTCTGCGCGGTTGCCCTCGCGGCTCCGGGGTAAAGCTCGCTCATTAAAGCGCCATAGCCACCCAGCATGCCATTGACGAAGAACCCCATGACCGCGCCGCCAATCAGCAGCGCCGCAGGGTCCGTCAGGCGGGAATACACGACCACCATGACAGCAGCCCCCAGCATCCATCCGATGAACGCCGGTCGCCGGCCCAGGCGGTCGGCGACCTGTCCGAACACATAGATACCCAGCGCCATCCCCAGGATGGTCACCGCCGTCCAAGCCGCCGATCGGGTCAGCCCAAAATGAAACCGCGTGCCAAGGTAGTTCGGCAGCCAGATCATCACCCCGTAATAGCCAAAGTTCTGCACACCGCACAGGATGACCATCCCCAGGCTGATGCGCACGGTGGCTGCATCCGCCACCAGCAGCTTCAGCGCCGAACCCGTCTGGCGCCCCCGCTTCTGGAAAGGCGGCGGCTCTTGGAGGTCTTTGCGGATGAAGTAAGCGGCGGCTGCCGGCAACATTCCGACGGCGAACATACCGCGCCAGCCGATCGCCGGCAGCAGCAGCGGAGACAGCAGCGCGGCCGCAAGCACACCGGCCTGCCACCCCAGGCCCACCAACGATGACGCCCTGGCACGCTTCGCCGCCGGCCAGGCCTCGGCCGCCAGCGCCATACCGATGCCGAACTCCCCGCCCAGGCCCATGCCGGCGATCGTGCGATAGGCCAAAAGGTCCCAGTAACCGCGCGCCAATGCGCACAGGCCGGTGAACAGCGCGAACATCGCAATCGTCCAGGTCAGCACCCGAACGCGGCCCAGCCGGTCGGACAAGATGCCAAACACAATGCCCCCGGCAACCGCGCCAACCAGCGTCGCGGTAACCAACGATGTCCCTTCCGCCGGGGTCAAACCCAGCCCGGCGCCGATCGCCGGGAGCATAAATCCCAAAATCAGCAAATCGAACCCGTCCATGGCATAGCCGACGGCGGAACCGAGGACCGCCTTGCGGGCTTCGGGCGTGACAGTATGGTCCACCGCTCCCGCGGCTGAAGTAGACATCGCCGTGTTTCTCCAACTCGACGGCTAGGTAACCGCCCCAAGACAGCCTCGATCGGCCCGCCACCGCGGCAAGTCCCATTTCGCCGTTACGACGGCAAGAAAGATTCGGCTTGTGAAACACCAATGCGGACATCACAGCCTAAGTACACCCAGAACTATTTGACGTACAACGATTTATCTGTTTGAAGCGCTGTCTTTGCGAAATTATGGGAGTCCTCCCGCCGGGACGCCCGGGGAAGGAAATACCCGAACATGGCAACCCAGCCCGGTCGCGAACCGAAACGGCACTGGCTCCGCATTCTCTTCGTTCTACCGTTCGTCGGGATGTTGTGGGTATCGTCCTACAACCGGCAAACGCCTGAATTGTTCGGTTTTCCGTTCTTCTACTGGTATCAGCTCCTGTGGGTCATGATCTCCGCGGCTATCGCCGGCATCGTCTATAAAGCCGAGCATTGAGGACCTGCCATGAACTGGCCCGCGCTTATCGTCTTCATCGCGCTGTTTGTGTTCGTCACCGGCCTCGGATTTTTGGCCGCACGCTGGCGCGCCGGGGATTTGACGCAGTTGCACGAGTGGGGCCTCGGTGGCCGACGATTCGGCACCTTTGTCACCTGGTTCCTGCTCGGTGGCGACCTGTACACCGCCTATACCTTCATTGCCGTCCCCGCCTTGGTGTACGGCGCCGGAGCGTTGGGGTTCTTCGCCGTCCCCTACACGATCCTGATCTACCCACTGCTGTATATGGTCTTCCCGCGGCTCTGGTCGCTGGCCAATAAGCACGGATACGTCACATCGTCCGACGTCGTGCTGGGCCGATATGGGAACAAGTGGCTGGCGCTGGCTGTCGGCGTCACCGGCATCGTCGCCACCATGCCTTATATCGCTTTGCAGCTCGTCGGGATGCAAGTGGTCATCGGCGCGATGGGCGTGTCCGGAGACGGTATCGTCGGCGACCTGCCGCTGATCATCGCTTTCATCATCCTAGCAGCATTCACCTATACATCCGGGCTGCGCGCGCCCGCCATGATCGCGGTCGTCAAGGACATGCTGATCTATCTGGTGGTCATCGCGGTTTCCATCGTTGTCCCCCTCCATTTCGGGGGCTTCGGCCCGATCTTCGCCGCCATTCCCGCCGCGAAGCTGACACTGGCAGCACCTGTTGGCGACACCTATGGCGCATACAGCACCTATGCGACGCTGGCGCTTGGCTCCGCGCTTGCGCTGTTCCTGTACCCACATTCGCTGACTGCGATCCTAAGCAGCTCCAGCCCCGGCGCGATCCGGCGCAACGCCGCGCTGCTGCCCGCCTATTCGCTGGTGCTGGGTTTTCTCGCATTGTTAGGCTTCATGGCTTTCGCGCTCCACGTCGGCTCCGCACCCGAGTTCGTCCCGGGATTTAAGCGATATGGCAATAACTTCGCGGTTCCGGCCCTGATTCTGTCGGTTTTTCCCGGCTGGTTCGCCGGCCTGGCGTTCGCGGCGATCGCCATCGGTGCTCTGGTGCCGTCGGCGATCATGTCGATTGCCTGCGCCAATATCGTCAGTAGGACGATCTACCGTGGATTCCTGTCGCCCAACGCAACCAGCGCCCGGGAATCCGCCGTCGCCAAGATGTCGTCCTTGGTGGTGAAGCTCGGCGCGCTGGTGTTCATCATCTTCATACCGGTGCCGTATGCGCTGCAATTCCAACTGCTGGGCGGCTTGTGGATGATCCAGGTCCTGCCGTCGGTCATACTGGGGCTCTATCTGCGCATGCTGAACGGCTGGGCGTTGCTGATCGGATGGGCCGTGGGCACGGGGGTCGGCACCTGGATGGCTTCGACAACTTCGTTCAAGGTCGCCGTGTTCACCGTATCGCTGTTCGGCGTCGGTTACCCCGGCTACATCGCGATCTGGGCGCTGCTGGCGAATGTGGTTGTGTCGGTGGCTCTGTCTGTGCTGCTGAAGCCGTTCGTCGCGCCGGCACCTGTCCTAGCCGACTGAATCTGCGTCGTGACCCGGACTCCCGGGCCACGACCGCGGGCTTCTAGCGCCGAACCGGCGTACGAACCGCGGCAGGCGCCTTGATCGCCGGCAAATCCTCTTCCAGCACCGTTAGGTGGATGGAATACGAGGTTTCACCGTCATCCACGTCTTTGTGTACGGTCCCGATCGTCTCTTCATTTACGGCGACTTCAACCGACAGGCCCCGGCGCGGCGGTGGGACAATTTTGATCCGTTCACTGCCGAACAGTTTGCGCAGATAGGTCTGTAGGCGATCGATTTCCGGAGGTGTCATGGGAATCTCATACGAAAGGAGCCGCCCCTTTACCGGCCCAGCGGAACTTTGGCCAGCAATTGAAGCGGCCACGACTTAATCCAGCATGTGCCCGAAGCGCGTTGCCTTCGTGGCCAGATACTCATCATTAACGCCATTGGGCGCAAAGAGATGCGGCTCCCGCCCGGCAACTTCGATCCCACAGGCGATCATCGCATCCAGCTTATCAGGGTTGTTGGTCAGCAGACGGACCCGCTTGACCCCTAAGAGGCGCAGCATGGTTGCGCCGATCAAGAAATTGCGCTCGTCGGCCTCCCACCCCAGCACTCGGTTCGCGTCCATGGTATCCAGTCCACGGTCCTGTAGTCCGTAGGCCCGGAGCTTGTTCACCAAGCCGATTCCCCGGCCCTCTTGCGCCAGATACAGGAGGATACCTGCACCATCGTCCGCCATCCGCCGGATCGCTCCTCGCAACTGCTCCCCGCAATCGCACCTCATGCTGCCGAGCAGGTCGCCGGTGAAACATTCCGAGTGGATCCGCACGAGCGGTGACTCATGGAGTTCCGGGCGCCCAACCACGATCGCCAGATGCTCGATCGCCGATCCATCGCTGCGGAATGCCACTACTCTGCTGTCCGGCGCACCCGACAGCGGCACATCGGCTGATACGATTTGGCGGAGGCCAGCAACCTCGCTGTCAGCATAAGCGACTATATCGGCGGCGGGTACCTCGATCAGATCATCGCCCGGTGTCTGGCCGAAGGGTAGCGGGGCAGCAAGCAGTGCCGGCAGCAACCGCCCGATCTTAGCCAGGGAAATGGCTGCGTCCGCGAAGATTGGTGCCGCGACGGCTTCCAACGCCCCGCCCGGGGGTTGCTTCATCATCGGGTCCGCGAGCGCGCCGTAAACCTCGATTCGATAGAGGGAATCGGGTACCGCGACCGCCATTGCGCTAACGCCGACCGGCATGGGCGAGCGCAAGATCGCCGACGCCCGAGTGGGCGCCAGTATCAGTACGGGACGGACGCGGGCGATCGATTCGAATTCAGCAAGGGCATCGGGACCTGCCGTTTCGGCGGCCAGGATCAGCAGGGGCGTGTCGCCGGTCAAGATCACCGGAACCCCACGCCGCAACTCAGACGCCGCGCGGTGAAGCTGCCGCAAGCGCTTTCGGTTAAAATTCGCGTTATTCAGCATCAGTCACCCGGGGAAATCGGCCACCGCCAGCCCGACATTGGACGGCAGAAAGAAATTGGTACATTTGGGGCTCAATTTCGTCACTATTACCCATCAAGCCACACAAGGTCATTGGTAGGATAGGCCATATAGGGAGGCACCCTCGGGGCGTCGATGATTTTTAACCTATCGGCTTGATAAGGTATGCGCAATGTTGTGATCGAAGAACACTGAGCAACGTCACCGAACCGATATCGTCCTTATTTGGAAGGTTATATGGTAGTTTTGGCTTCATATGGCGAGTCGAAGCGGTGGTGTCGGTAAAGATCCGCTGGAAACCCTGGCAAGAGGAACTTTAGAATGTCGGCAGAACGCCCCGTCCTGATCGTTGATGACGATGACGCG
>JAKBCJ010000149.1 GCA_021807975.1 Pseudomonadota bacterium
GGGCTATCGCGTCATCCTGGTCAACTCCAACCCCGCCACCATCATGACCGACCCCGGTCTGGCGGACGCCACCTATATCGAACCGATCACGCCAGAGGTCGTCGAGAAGATCATCGCCCGGGAAAAGCCCGACGCCCTGTTGCCAACCATGGGCGGCCAGACCGCGCTGAACACAGCGATGAAACTGCACGCTAACGGCGCTCTGGTACGTCACGGAGTCGAACTGATCGGCGCCAGGGCCGACGTCATCGACCGGGCTGAGGACCGGCTGAAGTTTCGCGACGCGATGGCGGAAATCGGCATCGAGTCCCCCCGCTCCGCCATAGCGCACACGATGGAAGAGGCGCGCGAGGCCCTGGCGATGACCGGCCTGCCCGCCGTGATCCGCCCCAGCTTTACCCTGGGCGGCACTGGCGGCGGCATCGCTTACAACAAGGAAGAATTTGAACAGATCGTCGCCGGCGGCCTTGAAGCGTCCCCCACAACCGAAGTGCTGATCGAAGAATCCGTCCTCGGCTGGAAAGAGTATGAAATGGAGGTCGTGCGCGACAGCGCCGACAACTGCATCATCATTTGCTCCATCGAAAACGTCGATCCGATGGGCATTCATACCGGCGATTCCGTCACCGTGGCCCCGGCTCTGACGCTGACCGACAAAGAATACCAGATCATGCGCGACGCCTCGATCGCCTGCCTGCGCAAGATCGGCGTCGATACCGGCGGGTCCAACGTGCAGTTCGGACTGAATCCCGCCGATGGCCGCATGGTCGTCATCGAGATGAACCCGCGTGTGTCGCGCTCCTCGGCCCTGGCATCGAAGGCCACCGGGTTCCCGATCGCCAAGATCGCCGCCAAGCTGGCCGTCGGCTACACGCTGGATGAGCTGACCAACGACATCACCATGGTCACGCCCGCCAGCTTCGAGCCGACGATCGACTACGTGGTGGTCAAAATTCCCCGCTTCACCTTCGAGAAATTCCCCGGCACCCCGGCGTTGCTGACCACCAGCATGAAGTCGGTCGGTGAGGCGATGGCCATCGGCCGCTCTTTCCCCGAGGCTCTGCAAAAGGGCCTCCGCAGCATGGAAACCGGCCTGTCCGGGTTGGATGAAATCGACGCACCGGGCGACGGCCGTGCGGATGCCTTCAGGGCGGCGCTGTCGTCGCCGACGCCCGACCGGCTGCTGATGGCCGCCCAGGCGCTGCGGGCCGGCTTGAGCGTCGAGGACATTCACGAGACCACGAAGTTCGACCCGTGGTTCCTGCGCGAACTGGAGCGCATCGTCGCCGCGGAGCGCGAGGTCGCGGCCAACGGCCTGCCGAAAGAGCCAGGTGCCATGCGTCGCCTGAAAGCGCTGGGCTTCTCCGACAAGCGCCTCAGCCAGTTGACCAATACCACCGCCGCCGCGGTCCACGGCGCCCGCAAGGCGCTGGGTGTCGCGCCGGTCTATAAGCGCATCGACACCTGCGCGGGCGAGTTCGCCTCCAAGACCCCGTACATGTATTCGACGTTCGAAGGCGGATACGGCACCCCGGTGTGCGAATCCGATCCCACGGATCGCACCAAGATCATCATCCTGGGCGGCGGGCCGAACCGGATCGGGCAGGGGATCGAGTTCGACTATTGCTGTGTCCATGCCGCCTATGCCCTGAAGGAAGCCGGGTTTGAGACCATCATGGTCAACTGCAACCCTGAAACCGTCAGCACCGACTACGACACATCCGACCGCCTGTATTTCGAACCGCTGACCGAGGAGGACGTGCTCGCCCTGGTCCGCCGCGAACAGCAGAACGGCACCGTCCTGGGCTGTATCGTCCAGTATGGCGGCCAGACACCGTTGAAGCTGTCGCAGGCTTTGTCGCGTGAGGGCATTCCCATCCTGGGCACCTCGGCCGACGCGATCGATCTGGCCGAAGATCGCGAACGGTTCCAGCAGTTGCTGCACAAGCTGGGGCTGCTGCAGCCCGACAACGGTATCGCCCGGTCCGCCGAGGAAGCCGACACCATCGCCGAACGCATCGGCTACCCGGTGGTCATCCGCCCGAGTTACGTCCTGGGCGGGCGGGCGATGGAAATCGTCTATGACCGCACCGGCCTGCACCGCTACATGCGCGAAGCCGTCCGGGTGTCGGGTGACAACCCGGTTCTGATCGACCGTTACCTCAACGACGCGATCGAAGTCGATGTGGACTGCATCTGCGATGGCGAATCCGTCTATGTCGCCGGGGTGATGGAACATATCGAGGAAGCCGGCATTCACTCCGGCGACTCCGCCTGCTCGCTGCCGCCGTACTCGCTGTCGCCCGCGATGATCACCGAACTGAAATCGGAAACCGAGGCGATGGCCAAGGCGCTGGGCGTCGTCGGCCTGATGAATGTTCAGTACGCGATCAAGGACGACACGATCTACGTGCTGGAAGTGAACCCGCGGGCCTCGCGCACCGTGCCGTTCGTGGCCAAGGCCACGGGCGTGCCAGTCGCCAAGATCGGCGCCCGGGTTATGGCCGGGGCCAAGCTGGCCACCGACTTCAAGCTGGACGACGACTCCATCGCTCCGCATGTCGCGGTCAAGGAAGCCGTGTTCCCGTTCGCCCGCTTCCCGAACGTGGACACAATCCTGGGGCCGGAAATGAAATCCACCGGCGAGGTCATGGGCCTGGACTCCAGCTTCGAGCGTGCGTTCGCCAAGGCCCAGCTTGGCGCCGGGGTGATCCTGCCGATGGAAGGCACGGTCTTCCTGTCGATCAAGGATGCCGACAAAAAGGGTCTCCCGGCGCTCGCTCGGCGGCTGAACGAGATGGGCTTTTCGATCGTGGCAACCCGCGGCACCGCGGTCCGTATCCGCGAGGCCGGGATTCCGGTCACCGTGGTCAATAAGGTGCTGGAAGGCCGGCCGCATTGCGTGGATGCCATCCGCTCCGGCGAAATTCAGTTGGTTATCAACACGGCGTCCACGCCGCAGTCGGTTGCCGACAGTTTCGCCATCCGTCGTGGCGCGCTGACGCATTTCATCCCGCACTACACAACCCTGGCGGGTGCCCGGGCGGCTGTGCATGCAATCGCGGCATTAAAGGCGGGGACGCTTGAAGTTGCGCCGCTTCAGTCCTACTTTCGCGGTTCGTTTTAAGTCAGCACGCCGCGGTGGGGGATAACCCGGCCGCGGCGGTGGCATGTGACGAACCCGCGTTGATCTAGGATCGAAGGACCACGCCGTGCAGAAGTTTCCGATGACTGCCCCCGGGCTGCAGCGGTTGGAAGAGGAACTCCGGACCCTGCGCTCGCAGGAACGCCCGGCGGTTATCCGCGCCATCGCCGAAGCTCGTTCGCATGGCGATCTATCCGAAAACGCCGAATATCATGCGGCGCGGGAACGGCAGTCCTTCATAGAAGGCCGCATCCAGGAACTGGAGGAAATTGTCGGCGGGGTCGAGGTGATCGATCCCAAGACGCTGTCCGGCTCGCAGGTCAAGTTCGGTGCCCACGTCAAACTGGTGGACGAAGAAACCGACAAGGAAGCCACATACCAGATCGTCGGGGTGTATGAGGCGGACATCAAAGCCGCCCGCCTGTCGATATCCTCACCCTTGGCCAAGGCGCTGATCGGCAAAAAGGTTGGCGAAACCATCTCTGTGCCGGCTCCGGGCGGCGACCGGTCGTACGAAATTCTGGAAGTGAAATTCATCTGAGCGTAAACGCCGATTACGATGATCACGCTCGAGGACGTTGAGCAGGCGGCCGAGCGGATTGCCGGGCGCGTGTTGCGCACACCAATGGTTCCGAATCACGCGCTGTCGCGGCTGACCGGGGCCGACGTGCTGTTGAAGCTGGACAATCTGCAGGTAACCGGCGCGTTCAAGGAGCGCGGGGCGGCGAACCGGCTGTCCATGCTGTCGGCCGAGGAGCGGGCGCGCGGCGTGATCGCCATGTCCGCCGGGAATCACGCGCAGGCGGTCGCTCGGCATGCCAGCCTGCTGGGCATTGCCGCGACCATCGTGATGCCGAAATTCACTCCATCGACGAAGGTGACGCGCACGGCGGCGTGGGGCGCGAATGTCGTGCTCGTCGGGGAAACGCTGGCAGAGTCCGCGGCACATGCACACGACCTGGCGGCGGCGCAGTCCCTGGTGTTCATCCATCCCTACGACGATCCCGGCATCATTGCCGGCCAGGGCACGATGGCACTGGAAATGGTGCAGGATGTTCCAGACCTTGATGCCCTGATTATCCCGGTCGGCGGCGGCGGCTTGCTGGCGGGCTGCCTTGTCGCAGCCACCGCGCTGAACCCGGGCATCGCCGTGTATGGGGCGGAGGTCGAAACCTATGCCGCCATGGCGCAGCGCGTGGCCGGCCGTTCGGTTTCCGTCGGCGGGGCGACGATCGCCGAGGGCATCGCAGTGCGCGATATTGGGGAAATCCCGTTTGAAATGGTGCGCCGCCGCATCGCCGGCATTCTGGTCACCCCGGAACGCGCGATCGAGGAAGCCATCGGCCTGCTGGTCGAAACCGCCAAGACCGTGGCCGAAGGGGCCGGTGCCGCCGGTCTGGCGGCGCTGCTGTCGCATCCGGAACGCTTCCGCGGCAAGAAGGTCGGTGTGGCCATTACCGGCGGCAATATCGACGCCCGGATCCTGTCCAACGTCCTGCTGCGCGACCTGCTGCGCGACGGCCGCCTGCTGCGCCTGCATCTGCAGATCCCCGACCGTCCCGGCGTCCTCGCCGACATCGCGGGCAAAATCGGCGACTCCGGCGGCAACATTATCGAGGTTTCGCACCAGCGCCTGTTCGCGTCATCGTCGGTGCAGGCCGCGGAGCTGGAGGTCATGGTCGAAGCCCGCGACAAGCTCCATGCCAACGCGATCGTCGAGGCACTGGAGAAAACCTATATCGTCAGGCAGGTGTAGGTCGTCCGTGCTCACCGATTCATTGAATAGCAGTCTCGCCGCCCGGCGCCACGGAAAGGGCATCCGCCTATGAGCCAACCGCGTCCAGCCCACCTAGCCACGCTGGAGGCCGAGGCCATCCAGATATTCCGGGAGGTCGCGGCACAGGCCGCCCGGCCGGTCCTGTTGTATTCCATCGGCAAGGACTCGTCGGTTCTGCTGCATCTCGCCCGCAAGGCGTTCTTTCCGGCCAAACCGCCGTTTCCGCTGGTCCATATCGACACCACCTGGAAATTCCGCGACATGATCGCGTTTCGCGACGAAACCATCCGTCGTTTCGGCCTGGAACTGCGCCCCCATACCAACCCCGACGGCCTGCGTGATGGGATCAATCCGTTCGACCACGGCGGGGCCTATACCCAGATCATGAAAACCGATGCGCTGAAGCAGGCACTCACAGCCGGCAACTACGATTTCGCCATAGGTGGTGCTCGGCGGGACGAAGAACGCTCCCGTGCCAAGGAACGCATCTTTTCGATCCGCGCGCCCGGCCATGCCTGGGACCCGAAACGCCAACGACCTGAACTCTGGCATCTCTACAACGGCCAACTGGCGCCCGGCGAAACGATGCGGGTGTTCCCGCTGTCCAACTGGACCGAGTTGGATGTCTGGACCTACATCGCGGCCGAGGAAATCGATGTGGTGCCGCTGTATTTCGCCGCCATGCGCCCCACCGTGATTCGCGGCGGGCAGATCATCGTGGTCGATGACGGCCGCATGCGCTTCCAACCCGGCGAGGAGCCCGTCGATCGTATGGTTCGCTTCCGGTCGCTGGGCTGCTACCCGCTGTCCGCCGCCGTTCTGTCGGACGCGACGGACATGGACTCGCTGTTGACCGAAATGCGCACGACTCGGGACTCCGAACGCGCCGGACGGCTGATCGACCAGGACCAGGACTCCTCGATGGAGCGAAAGAAGCGTGAGGGGTACTTCTAATGCCTGATTCAGTCCTGCGCGTGCTGACCTGCGGCAGCGTCGATGATGGTAAATCGACCCTGATCGGCCGACTGCTGTTCGAATGCGGCACCATCCCCGACGACGTGATGGCGGCGCTGGAACGCGACTCCAAGCGGTTCGGTACGGTTGACGGCGCCACCGACTACGCCCTGCTGGTCGATGGCCTGGAAGCGGAGCGGGAGCAGGGCGTTACGATCGACGTCGCGTACCGGTTTTTTGAGACCCCGGCCCGCCGCTTCATCCTGGCCGACACGCCCGGCCACCAGCAGTACACGCGCAATATGGTCACCGGGGCATCAACCGCCGACCTGGCCGTGCTGCTGATCGATGCCCGCAAGGGCATCCTGCCGCAAACGCGCCGGCATGCCGCCATCGCTTCGCTGCTGGGAATCAAGCAGGTCGTGCTGGCGGTAAACAAGATGGACCTGATGGATTTTCAGGAGCCCGTTTTCGCCGCGATACGGCACGATTTCCGAGCATTGCTGGGTAAGCTGGAATTCGACCGGATCACACCGATTCCGATTTGCGCCCGCGACGGCGACAACGTCACCAGCCCCAGCACCCGCATGTCTTGGTACACCGGCCCGTCGCTGCTGCGGGCTTTGGAAGCCGCGACATCGACGTCGGCCCAGACCGGGCCGTTCCGTATGCCGGTGCAATACGTCAACCGTCCCGACCATACCTTCCGCGGCTTTTCCGGCACGATCGCCACCGGCCGGGTGCGGCCCGGCGACCGGCTGGTCAACGCGGCCGCCCATACCGAGGCAGTTGTCTCCCGTCTCGTGACGATGGATGGCGACCTCGCCGAGGCCCACGCAGGCGACCCGGTAACCCTGGTGCTGGACCGTGAAATCGATATCTCGCGCGGCGATGTCCTGGCTGCCGATCCGGCGCCCGCCGCCGCCGACGGGATCGATGCCCGGGTCGTGTGGATGGACGAAACGCCGCTGTTTCGCGGCCGGGCGTATTTGTTAATGCTGGGCAGCCGAACGGTGGTTGCCACGGTCACGGACATTACCGCCCGCCTGGACATGGAAACACTGGAAGAAGTCAGCGTCCGCGAGCTTGCGTTGAATGAAATCGGCCGTGTTTCGATCTCCCTGACTCACCCCGTGGTGTGCGAGCCGTATGAGGCCAGCCGCGAACTGGGCGGCTTCATCCTGATCGACCGCCTGACGCGGGGCACCGTAGGGGCGGGCATGGTCACCGCGATCCGGACCCGCAACGCCGACATCGTCTGGCACCGGCTGGATGTGGACAAGGCGGCGCGTTCGGCGTTGAAGGGCCAGAAGCCGGCTGTGCTGTGGTTCACCGGCCTGTCCGGCGCCGGCAAATCCACCATCGCCAATCTGGTTGAAAAGCGGCTGCACGCCCTGGGTCATCACACCATGATCCTGGACGGCGACAATGTGCGTCATGGCCTGAACCGCGACCTTGGGTTCTCCGAAGCCGACCGCGTGGAGAATATCCGCCGCATCGCCGAGGTTTCCCGCCTGTTCGTTGAAGCGGGCCTGATTGTGATCGTGTCGTTCATCTCCCCGTACCGCGCCGAACGCATGCTGGCGCGCGATCGGGTGGGAAGTGATGAGTTCCTGGAAATATTCGTCGATACACCGGTCGAGGAATGCCGGCGGCGCGATCCCAAGGGCCTGTACCTGAAGGCGGATGCCGGCCAGATCCGCAATTTCACCGGCGTCGATGCGCCGTATGAGGAGCCGCTGGACCCGGAAATCCGGCTGCGGACCCTGGAAAGCGCCCCGGATGTGCTGGCGGACGAAGTTGTCGCGTCGCTGCGCGCCCGTGGCATCATTGGCTGAGGATTCGCTTGCCGACGCCATAAACGAAGCCCGGGCATGCCGCGTCTGCGAGGCTGTCCTGCCGCTAGGGCCGCGACCCGTCTTCCACGCCTCTGAAACCGCTCGGTTATTGATCATCAGCCAGGCACCCGGGACCAAGGTGCATTTGACAGGCCTGCCCTTTAACGACGCCTCGGGCGACCGTTTGCGAGGCTGGCTGAACATGAGCCGGGACCTGTTCTACGACACCACGCGGATCGCGCTGGTGCCGACCGGCCTGTGCTATCCTGGCCGGCTTTCCAATGGCGGCGACGCACCGCCCCGGCCGGAATGTGCGCCGTTGTGGCTGGATCGCTTCATCCGCTTGATGCCAGGGATACGCCTGACGCTGCTGGTTGGGTCGTATGCCCTGCGCAACCGGCTGGGGCCGGGTGCGATGACAGACCGGGTGTCGCGCTGGCGGCAGATTGGGCCGGCTGTCATCCCGCTGCCGCATCCTTCCTGGCGCACGGGGGCATGGGAGCGGCGAAACCCCTGGTTCAAGCTGGAATTACTGCCGGAACTGCGAGCGGCGGTGACTGACGCGCTGGAATAAGCGGACGAACCGGAGATGGTGGTGGAGCTGAGGGGAATCGAACCCCTGACCTCCTCATTGCGAACGAGGCGCTCTCCCAACTGAGCTACAGCCCCATCGCCGGTATCGCGGCGTATCGGTGAAACGCCGGTCGCGAGGCGCCCCTAATGATAGCAGAGCGGCGTGAAGTCAACACCTACCGTGCGGAAAGTGCCTGCCAAACATCGCCATTTGCAGGCAGGTTCATGATGTGCCGTTGATGCCACAGCGCGTAGAACAGCAGCTTCCAGCAGGCGAACCCGTGCCGCCAGCGGCGGATGTCGCGGAACAATGCCACCACTTTGTCCGGGTGGGCTATTTCCGCCACGCCGGGTTGAGCCGCAACCAGGGGACCGAGTCGCGCTCCCTGCGCTTTGATCCACGCCCCGACCGGCACGGTAAACCCGGTTTTCGGCGCGAACGGCTGGGCGGCGGGCTGATTCTTCTCCAGCCATTTGCGTAATATCCACTTTCCGGTGCCGCGCCGCAGCTTCATCGAATCGGGCAAACGGAACGCCGCCGCCATCACCCCCGAATCGAGGAACGGCGTTCGGCCCTCGATCGCGTGAGCCATCATGCAGCGATCCAGCTTGAGCAACAGGTCGTGCGGCAGCCAGTCGGCCATATCCAGCGCCTGGGCGGCAGCCAGGGTGGACCGGCCACCCTCCGCGGCCCGAAGTTCCGCCGATTCCATGCCATCGCGCCAGGAGACAGGCTGGGAGCGCAGGACCGGCACCCGGTCGAAACTGCCCGTGGCCCACATCGTCCTGCCGCCGCGCCACCACGGCAGCGTGGCCTGGTGATACCGCTTGTAGCCGCCGAATATCTCGTCGCCGCCCTCCCCGGTCAGAACCACCTTGACGTCCTGGCGTGCCCGTCGGGCGAGAAACCAGGAGGGTATGATGGCATAATCCATCGTGGGGTCGTCCATCGCGGCGACGATTTCCGGCAGATGGCGCCAGACCATGGCTTCGGTCACTTCGATGGATTCATGTTTGGCGCCGGCCGCGCGGGCGACGGCGGCCGCCTGCTGACGTTCGTCGATGGCGCCGGGGGCGTCGAACCCGGCGGTGAATGCCAGTACCGGTTCGTCGTTCAACCGAGCCATCAGGGTCAGCAGGGTGGCGCTGTCGATGCCGCCGGACAGGAACATACCATACGGAACATCGCTGCGCTGATGCAGATCGACGCTTTCCATCAGCGCGCGATCCAGCCGCCGCATCGCGGTGTCTTCGTCGATGTCCTCGGGCGGTGCGGCGGGCACCGGGTCAATCCGCGTGCGTTCCAGGATATGCCCGTCGGAACAGGTGATGGTTTCGCCTGGCAGGACGCGTTGAATGCCGTCGAAAACCGTGGCCGCGCCAGTGGTGAACTGAAGCTGCAGCAATTCCTCGACTGCCGCCGGGCGCACCTTCCGCTTGACCAGACCGGCTTCCAGCAGCGCCTGCGGTTCTGATGCGAACGCCAATCCGCCGTCGATCGCCGCGATATACAATGGTTTGATACCGAACGGATCGCGCGTCAGCGTAACGGTCCGATGCACCCGTTCGTGGATTACGATGCCGTACATCCCGCGAAGCTGTTTGGCATAGTTGGCGCCGTCCCGCCGCCACAGGTGCAAAGGGGGTTCGCAATCGCTGTTCGTGGCGAACTGCGTACCGGGCAGCGACTCGCGCAGTTCCCGGTAGTTA
>JAKBCJ010000150.1 GCA_021807975.1 Pseudomonadota bacterium
TACAACGCGCTGGCGTCGCCCGCATCCTGCACCACCGTCGGCGCGGAGCCATCGGAGAAGCGGAACTCGACCTGCTCCGGTATCTGGTCGGTGATGTCGTTTAGATACCGAGCCTGGAAGCCGATCTCCAGCGGGCCGGCGTCGTATTTGACCCGGTCGCCGTCCAGTTCCTCGCTGGCGGTGCCCTGTTCGGGGCTGGAGGCCGACAACACCAGCAGATCGCGCGCCAGAGACAGTTTCACCGGGCGGGAGCGTTCGGAGGAAATCGCGGCGACACGGGCGACGGCGTCGGCGAAATCCTTCTTGCCGACGCGCAGCACCTTGTCGTTGCCGCGCGGAATTACACGTTCGTATTCCGGGAACGTGCCGTCGATCAGCTTGCTGGTCAGCAGCATCTGGTCGGCCCGGAACTGGATCCGGGTGTCGGACAGAGCGACCTCCACATTGCCGGTGACCTCATCCAGCAGCTTTCGCAGTTCGTTTACGGTCTTGCGCGGAATGATCACACCGGGCATCGCGGCGGCACCTTCCGGCAGCGGCTCCTCGACACGGGCCAGGCGATGCCCGTCGGTCGCGACCGCGCGCAGCACCGGGGTGCCGTCGCTGTCGGCATGATGCAGATAGATGCCGTTCAGGTAGTAGCGGGTTTCTTCCGTGCTGATCGCGAACTTGGTCCGGTCGATCAGTGCCCGCAGCGTCTGCGCGCCCAGGCTGAATTTGTGCGGCAGGCTGCCGGCGGTCATCGAGGGGAAATCCTCGACCGGCAGCACGGTCAGCTTGGTGTCGTAGCGTCCGGCCCGCAGCGAAAGCTGTGCGTCGCCGCCGGGATGATCCAGCTCGACCTCGGCGCCGTCCGGCAGTTTGCGGACGATTTCATACAACGTCGCAGCCGGCGCCGTGCAGGCGCCGTTACGGGTGGAGGCCGCGGGCACATCCTCGACAATGGCGATTTCCATGTCGGTGGCCGTCAACGTCAGCTTGCCGTCCCGCACGGCGATCATGACATTCGCCAGGATGGGGATGGTGTTGCGCCGTTCCACCACGCTCTGGACGTGGGCCAGCGCCTTTATCAACGTGGCGCGGTCGGCCTTTAGCTTCATGGTCAGTTTCCTATAAGGGTCCGGCCGCCGGTATTGACCCACGGTGGGAAAGCAAGCGAATCGCAATGGAGAGTGTAGCAAGATGGACGAACCGCCGCCAAGGACCGTCCTGCGGTTCCAGGTCATTCGGCGGCTGTTTTGTCCTTATAGCCGCCTATCGCGCTGCCAGCAGGGGACCGAGCACGTCCTCGACCCCGGCAATGAGGATTTGCACGCCGATGCAGAGTAGCAGGAAGGCCGAAATCCGGGTGATCGTGCGGGTTCCGGTCGGCCCCATCATCCTGGTCAGCGCGTCGGCATAGCGATAGGTTATCCAGATCGTTGCTGTCATCGCGGCGGCGGCGGCCGTCATGCCCAGAAAGAACCAGCCAAGCCCGCCGAACAGCCTTGGATGCCCAGCCCCCAGGGCAACGGCAACCGCGATCGTGCCCGGCCCCGTGGTGAACGGGATCGTCAATGGGAAGAGTGCGATGTCCTCGTTAGCTTCGGCTGGGCCGGCCTCGTTATCCTTCGGGCCTTCGCGGTTGTCGGGGGTCTTGAGCAGGGTCCAGCCGCTCATCGCCACAACCAGGCCGCCGGCAACCCGTAACGCGGCGAGGGTGATTCCGAAGAATGCCAGAACGTAGGAGCCCGCCCACAGCGCGCCCATCATCACCCCCAGCGAGTTGAGCGCGACCAATCCGGCCAGCCTCGCCCTTGCCGCCGGTGTGCGCGTTGCCGTCACCGCTCGGAAGATAAACGCCCCGCTGATCGGGTTAACGATGGAGAACAGCGCCGGAAAACCCAGCAGGAACGCGTTGATGGCTTCGGACACAGGTCGGGGGTCTCCGGCTTCGGGCGATTGCCTATGATCGCACGGGAGCTAAGCGGGAGGGCAGGGGGTGCTGCTGTTATTCCACGCGGCCGCGTAAGTTAACGACCCTCCGGAGACCATCCTTTAGCCGAGGGGCGTGGAAATTCATGAGAAAACCGAGCGGAAGTCCGCTCATGCGGAGGTAGGCCTGAATCTGGTGTTCGTGGGCGGGGGCGAGCACCGAAACGCCTTTGACTTCGACGAGGATGGTGTCCGCCACCAGGATATCGGCGCGAAAGCCCATTGGCATCTTCAGGCCCCAGTAAACAACGGGGATGCCGACCTGCCGCTGGACCGGGATTCCGGCTTGTTCGAGTTCGAAGCACAGGCAGGTGGCATACACCGATTCCAGTAGTCCCGGCCGAAGGTTAATAATCGGTGAACCGGCGGCTTCGACGTTTGGTGGGCCTTGTTATGGTCAGGTGCTGGTGTCCGCATGGGCGTTGAGCCAGGAAGGGCGCGATGGGCCGCTGAGGGCCGCGAAGGGTGCCGCATCCCAGCTTCGCGGCCCTCAGCGGCCCATCGCCCCCTTCCAAGCAAATTGGAGAGAGAATGTCCTGGCTCGCTGGCCCTCCTGTCCCCGGGAAACCTACAGCGGCGGGCGCGCCCCGGCCCAGGGCTGCACAGCCTCGAACGCGGCGGACGCCTGCAAGACCCCCAGGTCGTTGAATCGCCGCCCGACGATCTGCAACCCTACCGGCAGACCCTCCGCGGTAAATCCGCAGGGCACGCTCGCCGCCGGGTTCCACGCCATGTTGAACGGGTAGGAGAACTCCGCCCAGCTCACCCAGTCCCAGTCGTGGTGCGGCCAATGATCCGGCATCAGCTTTTCCGCCGGGAATGCGGCCACCGACACCGCCGGTGTCAGCAGAAAGTCCCAGTTCTCGAACCACCGATGGATGTTGGCGATGTAGGACATCTTGGTTTCCCGCGCGGCCTGATATTCGGAGACCGAGACGTTGGTGGAGGCCTCGATGCAGGCGACCAGACCGGGATCCATCTTCGACGCCCAGGTGTCCAGGCGCGGCTTCAGCCGGGTCAGATGCGCCGACCAGAAGAACCGGATCAGCTCCGGCCCCGGCGCGGCCCAGGGTGTGGGCACTTCCTCGACGATCGCCCCCAGTTCGCTAAACCGCAGCGCCGCCGCCTTCACTAGCGCCGCGACATCCGGATCGACACGGGCCAGCCCAAGATCGGGGCTGTAGGCGATGCGCTTGCCCTTCACCCCTTCATGCAGCCGCGACAGATAGGCGGCAGGCCCGGCTTCCAGGGTAGTGTAGTCCAGCGGATGCGGGCCGCTCATGACCTCCATCATCAACGCGCTGTCGGCGACGGTGCGGGTCAGCGGCCCGTTGTGGGAGGTCATGTCCCCGGTGCTGACCGGATAGTTCGGCACCCGCCCGAAGCTGGGCTTCAATCCGAACACGCCGCAGAAATGCGCCGGCATACGGATTGACCCGGCGCCGTCGCTGCCTTGGTGCAGTGGCCCGAAACCCGCCGCCGATGCCGCGCCCGCTCCAGCCGAGGATGCCCCGGCGTTCATCCCGTATTTCCAGGGATTATGAGTGATCCCGGTCAGCGGCGAGTGTGACACGCCGGTCCAGCCGAACTCCGACGTCGTAGTCTTGCCGATGACGATCCCGCCCTCGTCGCGCAGGCGGGACACCACCGGTGCGTCCTCGGTGGGTTGGGCGTCCTTGTAGATCATGCTGCCCTGCTGGGTGGGCATGTCCTTGGTGATCGCCAGGTCCTTGATGGTGACCGGCAGGCCGTGCAGCCGCCCGATCCGCTCGCCGGACATCAGCTTCGCCTCGGCCGCCCTTGCCCCGTCCATCGCCTGTTCCGGGGCCAGATAGGCGAAGGCGTTGACTTTCGGATCCACCGCCTCGATGCGTGCCAGCAGCGACCGCATGTATTCGACAGGGGATATCTGTTTGGTCCGAATCAGTTCGGTGAGTTGCGTGGCAGGCAGGTAGCCCAAGTCTTCAGCGTTCATCGACGAAGTCCCATCCTTGGAAAGTTCACGGTGTCAGTAGGTCGCCCGGCCGCCCGAGATATCGAACACGGCGCCAGTGGAGAAGCTGCATTCCTCGCTCGCCAGCCACAATACCAGCGAGGCGACTTCATCGATTCCGCCGAACCGGCCGGCCGGAATCTTCGACAGCATCCACTCGATCTGCTGTTCGGTCATCTGCGAGAACAACGGGGTCTTCACCGCCGCGGGGGTGATGCAGTTGACCCGGATTTCGCTGGCCGCCAGTTCCTTGCCCAGCGATTTGGTCAGCCCGATGACGCCGGCCTTGGAAGCGGAATAGGCCGAGGCATTGGGATTGCCCTCTTTCCCGGCGATCGAGGCGATGTTGACGATCCGCCCATAGCCGGCGGCGCGCATGAACGGCACCACGGCGTGGCAGCAGTAGAACACACCCTTCAGGTTGATATCGATGACCTTGTCCCAGGCCGCGACCGGGTACTCCCAGGTCGGATGGTTCGGCCCGGTGACGCCGGCCGAGGTGACCAGGATATCGATCTTCCCCAATGCGGCCGCGGTCTGCTCCGCCGCGCGCTGCACCGCGCCGGGGTCGGTGACGTCCAGGTTTACGGTGTGTGCGGCGCCGGATTTCGCCAGTCCGGATTCGTCCATATCCCACAGGCTGAGCGTGGCGCCCTCGGCGGCAAGGCGGCGGGCGATGCCTTCGCCGATGCCGGAAACCCCACCGGTGATGACAGCGGTGCGGCCCGCGAAGCGTTGCGACATGTGTGGAGACTCCTTGAATGGCGTGCGTAGTGAAGTCTGGCTTCGCGGACGCGACAAGCCAATACCTATCGGCAGTGCCCGATCTGCTCTAGGAATCCATCATCGAACTAAAAAAGAGGGGGATACGTGCCATGAGCGATCTGATGACGCCGACCTATGCCAACAACATGCGCATCATCGGCCATACCGATCAGGGCGGCGGCCGGGCGGACGGTGTGCAACTGATGATCCACAAGGGCTATGCCTATGTAGGACACATCTTTTCGAAGGGTTTTTCCGTCATCGATGTGCGCGATCCGCGCAATCCCAAGCCGGTCAGCTACATTCCCTCGCCGCCTAACACCTGGTCGCTGCATTTGCAGCAATTCGACAATCTGCTGCTGGTGGTGCATGCCAAGGATATGTTTGCCCAGCCCGAGCTGGCGGACGAGAAGAACTATTACAAGGGCAAGATTTCCGCGACAGGCGACAGTTCCGGTGGGCAGAACTGGTCCGCCGGGCTTGCCGTTTATGACGTCAGCACGCCGGACTCACCCCGCCAGATCGGTTTCATGCCGGTTCAGGGCGGCGGCCTGCATCGGGTTTGGTACACTGGCGGCCGCTGGGCCTATGCGTCTGCCCTGCTCAATGGGTTTTCCGATTACATCCTGATCACGATCGATATGGCGGACCCGGCCAAGCCGGTCATCGCCGGGAAATTCTGGCTTCCGGGCATGAACGCCGCGGCGGGCGAGGTCGCTAACTGGCCCAGTGCGGTGGGACGTTACGGGCTGCATCATCCGATCGTTCATGGCGACATTGCCTATTGCAGTTGGCGCGATGCCTGCCTGGCGGTGGTAGATGTCAGCGACCGGTCGGCGCCGAAGCTGATTACCCACAAGGTTTGGGCTCCGCCGTTTGGGGGTGGTACTCATAATGCGTTGCCGCTGCCGAATCGCGAGTTGCTGATCGTCGTGGACGAGACGGTGCTGGATAACCGGGAGGACGGTGAGAAGCCGATCTGGGTGTTCGACAACCGGGTGAAGTCCAACCCGATCAGCATCGCCACGTTCCCCGAACCCGGGGACACCGATTATCTGAAAGTGGGCGGGCATTTCGGGCCGCACAACGTCTATGAAAACCGGCCGGACGGGTTTGTCAGCGAGGAGTTGATCTTCGCCACCTACCAGAATGCCGGGGTCCGCGTTTACGACATTCGCGACAAATTCCGCCCGGTGGAAGTCGGCGCCTGCGTGCCGCCGCCGCCGACCAGGCTGGTCGATCCGCGGCCCAACCGCCCGAAAGTGCTGCACTCCGCCGATGTCGCGGTGGACCGGAACGGTCTTGTTTACGCCACGGATTTTTCGGTCGGGTTATACATCATGGAATACACGGGATAAGCACCAGCACCGGGCCGGCAATTGCACCATGGGATGCCGGCCCGGTACTCGGTTTGGGTAAGCCGGAGCAGGCATGGCGGATAGTTCCCGTCTCCGCCCACGCTTTATCCAGAGAGGTACCGGCTGGTCCGAACGCGGCCGCCGACGTTCGCTGTTGCAACCCGGACTTCAAAATCCCTGACGGGCGATGTCCATCGCGAAATACGTCAGAATCAGATCGGCGCCGGCCCGCTTGATCGCCCCCAGGCTCTCCCGCATGACCCGATTCTCATCGATTGCGCCGGCCTGCGCGGCAAACTTGATCATCGCATATTCGCCGCTGACCTGGTACGCGGCCAGCGGCAGCAAGCTGCGCTGGCGGATCTTGGTCAGCACGTCCAGATACGGCATCGCCGGCTTCACCATCAGGATGTCGGCACCCTCCGCCTCATCCACGTCGGACTCCAGCAGCGCCTCCCGCCCGTTCATCGGGTTCATCTGATAGGCTTTGCGGTCGCCGTCGAGGTCGCATCCGGCCGCGGCGCGGAACGGCCCATAGAACGCCGAGGCGAACTTCGACGAATATGCCATGATCGGAATGTTGCTGAAGCCGGTGCCATCCAGCGCCGATCGGATCGCCGTCACCTGGCCGTCCATCATCGATGATGGCGCGATCATGTCCGCCCCGGCTTCCGCCGCGACGACCGCCTGCTTGCCCAGGTTTTCGATCGTATGGTCGTTGTGGACGTCGTTGCCGTGGATCACGCCGCAATGCCCATGGGAGGTGTATTCGCAAAAGCAGGTGTCGGAGATCACCATCATCTGCGGCGCCGCGTCCTTGGCCCGCTTGATCATACGCGCCATCAACCCGTCGCGGTTCCAGGAGTCGCTGCCGATTTCGTCCTTATGGTGGCTGACCCCGAAGGTCATGACTGCCTTGATCCCAGCGGCGGCGATTTCCTTGACCGCGGCGTCCAGCTTACGCTCCGGAATACGGAAAATGCCCGGCATGGACTCGACCGGCGCGAAGTCGTCGAGTTCTTCCTCGATGAAAATCGGATAGATCAGGTCGTTTACCGACACGGTATTTTCCTGAAACAAATCCCGCATTGCCTGGCTGGAGCGCAGGCGGCGCATACGCGTCAAGGGGAAGCGATTGACCATCCCGAACATCCCTAGGCAAGCGGCGAAGGTTTCGGCCGCGTTCCATCCGAAAACCGACTGTAGCGGAAAGCCGCGGGGTCCACCACTGGCGTCTCGCCCATGACGATTTCCGCCATCAGGCGCCCGGCACCCGGCGCGATGCCGAAACCGTGGCCGCTGAACCCGGTGGCGATATAGAACCCGGGCACGCTGTCGACGCCGGAGATCACCGGGATGGCGTCCGGGGTCACGTCGATCGCGCCACCCCATGTTTCTGCCACCCGCATTGCGTGGAAGACCGGAAATGCAGCGGTCACACCGGCGCGGGCCTGTTTCAGGATCGCCGGGTGCGCGGGCGGATCCAGAACGCGCGTCCGCTCGAACGGCGAGGGATTGTCCAGGTCCCAGCGTGCCGGTTGCAACAGTGTCTGGAAGAACCGGCGCCCCAGTCGCGGGCGGACGCCGCCGGCGTGCAGGCGGATGGCGGGCAGGTAGTCGCGGAGGAAGCGGACATGGTCAGGAGTCAGATCGGTCATGTTCCGGCTCCAACTGGCAACGGTGTAGCCGCCGTCGAGGCGCTTGCTCAGGCCGAAGCCGAAACCGCTGACGGAGGCTTCCGGGCCGCCCAACAGGGGTTCGGTGCGCATGACCGACGACCGCACCGTTAGCTGCGGCAGGCGCAGATCCATCGGGCGGCAGAACAGGCGCGACCAGGCGCCGCCGGCCAGCACCACGCTGTCGCAGGCGATCCGGCCCCTTTCCGTGATCGCGCCGGAAATCCGCCCGCCGCGGGTTTCTACCCCGCGCACCGCGCAGCGTGTCAGGATCGTTGCGCCTTGGCGCCTGGCCGCCTCGGCGATCGCGGGTGCGGCCATGGCCGGTTCCGCGCGTCCGTCGCTGGGGGTGTAAAGTCCGGCCAGCCACGGCCCGGCCAGACCGGGTAATACCCGGGCGGCCTGGTCGCGGGTGAGCATGCGGCTGTCGAGCCCAAGGGGCTTGCCGACCTGTTCGTGCCAGGCCTCGCGTTTGGCCAGTTCCTTTCGCGTGCGGCAAAGATAGACGATACCGCTGCGCCGGAAGCCGGTTTCAGCCTGCACCAGGGCGTTCATTCCGGTCCACAGGCGTAGTGCTTCCATCGCCAGCGGGGCTTCGCGCGGGTCGCGTCCCATCTTGCGGCACCAGCCCCAGTTGCGGCTGGATTGTTCGGCGGCGATCTCGCCCTTCTCGCACAGCACGACCGGCACGCCCTTGCGGGCCAGGAAGAACGCGGTGCAAACGCCGACGATTCCGCCGCCGATCACCAAAACGCCGGTCGAGGGGGGGATAGCGGTATCGCCAGGAACGCGTTCGACGGGCGGGGCCATCTGGTCTCCGGTTCGGGTGAGGGCATCATACCGGGGCGGCGGTTATGGCGCCAGAACCTGGTATCCGCCGGTTCGCGCCGACGGGTCGAGGCGGTAATGCCTGTTCACGGCCGGGAAGCAGCCATATGCGAACTGGACGGTCTGCGGTGCCGGCCGGGCTTTTAGCCGCAGAAACACGGTTGCAACCGTCATCAGGCCGCGGTTTCTGCGCCCCTGCACCGGCATGACCTCCCGGATCGCGTCGTGCAGCGCGTCATCGAAGCCGCTCGGCGCGGCCCCCGGCGACAGGATCAGCGCGCCCGGGTTGCGCAGATTGATGCGGCTCTGCGCCTGGCTTATGACATCGCTCAGGGCGGGGCGCAGCGATGCCCGGTCCCATCGGCGCCCGAACGGATAGTCGAACCGTTCGAATGCCTGACAATGCACCGCCGCCGGCCCGGCGTTGGTGTTCATGTGGAAAATCCCGATCCGCCCGCGAGCGGCTTGAGGTTCGGGAAATACGATCTGATTGCCCATCATCGTCAGGCAATGGGCGGCGGCAAAAGGGGCCAGCCCGTGCAACGAAAATCCCCGGTCGCCGGCGGTCGCCGCCATCGCGGGAAACAGCCCGTGGCCCGACCAGGTGGCGGCGAAATGCAGGAACCCCACGACATGAAGCGCCGCGTGCGCGGTCGGGCCGTGTTCCATGTCCAGCCGGGGTTCGGCGCCGAACCGGCCCCGCAGGTGCCCGATAGCCCAGCCAAGCGCATGGACCCGCAGGCCGCGGAACGGGTCCGACGTCGATGCCTGGATGGACGGAAGCGGTTCGCCCATGTGGGTCCGAAAGACCGCTTCTGCTTCGTCCAGCAACGCTGGCGTGATCCGGTAGGTGCCATCGGGCGGAACCGGCCGCAACGGCTCGCTGGCGGTTTGTGTGGCAGCCGGTGATCGAGTCGCGCTCACGCCGCGGCCAGCCTAGATCCAGGAGAAAAGCTTGCTGAACCAGCCTGCCTTTTTCTGCTGGATAATCGGCGTGGTGCCAACGTCAGGCGATTCGCCCAGAGCCGCGTTCTGCCGCAGGCGCTGGGATTCCTTCTGGGCGTCCACCTGGACATTCCGCATGGACGGCCTGCGCCAGTTCAGCAGATTGTTTATGAAACCCTCGTCGGCATCGGCCCGGTTGGCATCGATGTCCACCTGGTGGCGGATATCGGCTGGCGCGTCGGGCCCGGCTGCCCGAACCAGGGCTTCCTGACCCGGACTACCCTCATTGTCCGGGGCGTTCAGGGCGCTCTCCGGCGTCAGGGCTTCCTTGGCCTGTTGCCGTTCGCTCTGTTCCTGCGGACGCGGCGCCCCCGGCATCGGCGGGCGCAGGTTATAGTCCGGCGGCATCGACAACGGGGCACGCGTTGTCACAGTGTACTCGTCCGGCGCATCG
>JAKBCJ010000151.1 GCA_021807975.1 Pseudomonadota bacterium
TGCATCGCCGGGCTGCGGCCGATCAGCGGCAGACGTTCCTCGGTATCCTTAGGCTCCACCGGGCTGAAGGTCGGTTCAGACGGGGCGGCCAGCGCCCGCCCGACCACCGAGAGCAGTTCGCGCAGGTCGAACGGTTTAGGCAGGTATTCGAACGCGCCGCGCTGGGTGGCTTTCACCGCGGTCATCAGGGTGGATTGCGCGCTCATGACGATGCAGCGCAGTTCGGGGCGAACTTTCTTGATCCGCGGGATCAGGTCCAGCCCATTTTCGTCCGGCATCACCACGTCGGTGATCACCAGGTCGCCTTCGCCGTCCTCTACCCAGCGCCACAGCGTCGCGGCATTGCCGGTGCTGCGCACCTGGTATCCGGCGCGTCCGAGCGCCTGGGTGAGAACGGTACGGATGGAGCGGTCGTCATCCGCGATCAAAACGGTGGGCAGTGTCATTGGTCGGCGTCTTTCTCTGTGACGACCGGCAAGTGCAGTCGAAATTCGGTGCGGCCCGGGCGGCTATCGACCTCGATCAAGCCTCCGTGGTCGCCGACGATCTTGGCGACGAGGGACAGGCCAAGGCCGCTGCCGGTGGGCTTGGAGGTAACGAAGGGTTCGAACAGGTGCGGGCGGATATCTTCCGGGATGCCGTGGCCGTTGTCTCGCACCACCACGAACAGCGGCAGGTCCAGGCGTTCGCTGCTTCCGGGGATAGCGACGCGCATGCCGTGCTGAAAGCCGGTAGTCAGGATGATTTCCGGATGGTGGATGCCTTCCTGAGTCACGGCTTCGGCGGCGTTCTTCACCAGATTCAGCACGACCTGGATCAGTTGATCGCGATTAGCCCAAACCGGCGGCAGGGAGGGATCGTACAATTCCTGAAACTTGATGTGGGCGGCGAAACCGGTTTGCGCCAGCTTGCGGACATGTTCCAGCACACGATGGATGTTCACCGCGGTGCGGGCGATCGGCTTTTCCCCGAACGCCTCCATACGGTCCACCAGCTCGCGGATGCGATCGGATTCGTCGCGGATCAGCTCCGCCAGTTCCCGGTCCGCCGGGCCGACGCTGCTTTCCAGAAGCTGCGCCGCACCGCGAATGCCGGACAGCGGGTTCTTCACTTCGTGCGCCAGGATGGCGGCCATGCCGGTGACACTGCGCGCCGCGCCGCGGAACGCCAGTTGCCGGTCGAGCGCCCGGGCGGCGGAGGCATCCTGCATCACCATCAGCACTGACCCGGGCTCCTCCGGCAATGGCGAGCCCTGGACGGTGATCCCGCGCTTGTACAGCCGGGGACTTTCCAGGTTCAGGTCGTGATCGGAAATGGTTGCCTCGGTGCCGCGGACCTGTTCGATCAGCATGAACAGCGGATTGTCCGGCGGCAGCAGGTCTTCCAGGCGAAGCTGCGACAGTCCCGCTGCCGAGATACCCAGGAACTGTTCGGCGGCGTGATTGACGTGGCGGAAGCGGTTGTCCTGGTCCAGCAGCACCACGGGCACCGGCAGGGCGCCGAGGATGGTCGCGGGATCGACCAGCCGGCTGCCTTTGCCCCCCAGCAGGCGCGTCGCGCGCGCGACGACCGTGCTCATGCGGCTTCGGCCGAGAGGGTGTCGCCGCGTTCGGGGGCGTCGCGGGTCACGCCGCGTTCGATCAGCGGGTCGTAGAACCGGTCGATCAGCGCCAGCACCTGATCCGCCTCCGGCAGCCGGTTCATCGTGGCGCGAAACTCGGCGGACCCGGGCAAGCCGCGCGAATACCAGGACACATGCTTGCGCGCGAGGCGGACTCCGGGGCCGGTGCCGAACTGGGTCAACATGGCTGTGTAATGCCCTAAAAGAATTGCCTTTTGATCGGCCAGGGTAGGTTCGGGCAGCTTGACGCCGGTTCGCAGATAGTGCGCGGCCTGCGCCAGGAACCACGGGCGGCCGTAGCAGCCGCGCCCGATCATGGCTCCATCGGCGCCGGATTGCGCCAAGGCCTCGGCGGCGTCTTCTTCTGTCAGGATATCGCCATTGACGATCACCGGCAGAGCGACGGCATCCTTGACCTTGCGGACGAAGGCCCAGTCGGCGGTGCCGGTGTAGAACATCTGGCGGGTGCGGCCATGCACCGTGATCATACGAATTCCAGATTCGGCGGCGATGCGCGCCAAATTCGGGGCGTTCAGGCTGGCGTGATCCCAGCCCATACGCATTTTCAGCGTCACCGGCACATTGACCGCTTTGACGGTTGCTTCCAGGATCGCAGCGGCGGCAACCTCATCGCGCATCAGCGCCGATCCCGCCGCCTGTCCGACGGCTACTTTCTTCACCGGACAGCCGAAGTTGATATCGATCAGATGGGCGCCTTTATCGACCGCGACCCGGGCCGCACCGGCCATGGCCGCCGGGTCGCAGCCGGCGAGCTGAACCGCCGAAACCCCGCCGCAATCGTCGATTTCCGCCATACCGAGGGTTTTCTGGTTTTCCCGGATCATTGCCCAGGAGGCGATCATCTCCGAGACGACCATGCCCGCCCCGAGTTGCTTGGCGGTGCGCCGGAACGGCAGGTCGGTGACGCCCGACATGGGCGCGAGGATGACCGGCGTCTCGATTTTGACGCCCCCCCCCAGATCGATTGATCCGAGGGCAGGCGGTGTGATGCTTGAACTACAGTTGCCCATGATTTGGGCAATCTAGCGTCCCCCCCGGCGGTGCGCAATCGGCGATCGCGCATAACCGAACCGCCACGCGGGGGAGAGGATATCAGCCGTGGCCAGGCAGCATGCGGCGCAGCGTCGAGTCCTTGAGAATGAACTGGTGGAAAAGCGCCCCCGTGACATGCAGGGCGGCAGCACCTAGCAGAACCCACGCCACCACCTGATGCACATCGCCCATCTGGTGCCCCCAGCCGGAGCCGGTCGCGACAAGGGCAGGCATCGGGATGGCGCCGAACAGACTGACGGTCCAGCCGCGCGCGTTGGCGTTGATCCAGCCCAGGACCGGCAGGGCGAACAGCAGGGCGTAGAGCGAAAACTGCGTGACCCTGGACAGGATCGCCAGCGGCACGGCCAGGCCGGCCGGCGTCGGCGGCACAGTGGAAACCGTACGCCATCCCAACCGGACCACCATGACCAGCAGGATCGTCATGCCGACCGACAGATGCCAGGCGATCAGATCGACCGGTTTGGTGTCGCGATGGACATCCGGCATTGTCCAGGCGATCGCGAACTGCGCCACCAGCAACACGACCACCAGCCAATGCAGCAGTTTCGCGAATCCGTTAAACGTGCCGTTGGGCATAGGCCCCCTCCTTAGATGAACAACAATAGGCCCAGACTAATCGCTCCCGCGGCTACACAGTAGTAGGCAAAAGGATTTAGCGCCCAACTGTCATGGTTGCGGAAATAACGCATCAGAAACCAGGTGCTCAGCAGGGCTGTGACTCCAGCCACCACGGCGGCCAGCAGCGACGTTCCCAGCACGCCGGCCGGCACATGTTCACGCAGCAGCTTGGGCACCTCCAGCACCGTCGCGCCCAGAATGATCGGGGTGGCGATCAGGAAGGAGAAATGCGCCGCTCCCTCATGGTTGATGCCCCGCAGCAGGCCGCCGACGATGGTCGCCCCCGAACGGGAGATGCCGGGGATCAGGGCGGTGCATTGCCAGCAGCCGATGCTGAATGCATCCATCCGGGTCAGCGTGGACAAATGCCGTTGCGCATTGCCCCGTCCGCGCAGTTTCTCCCCGAACAACAGCAACAGCCCGTTCACGATCAGGAATCCGGCCGCGACGGCCGGCGAACCGAACAGGCCGCGGACGAATTTCTCCAGCAGAAATCCAAGGATCACCGCCGGGAGCGTGGCGATGACCACCAGGATGAAGACGCGCCGGCTTTCCTTGACCTGATGCACCCCGCCGATCCCCAGCAGCCCGGTCAGGATCGCCCACCAGTCCTGCCAGAAATACGCCAGCAGCGCCGTTGCGGTGCCAAGGTGCAGCATCACCAGAAACGGCAGGAACTCCGGCGAGTGCTGATCGAGTCCCCAATGCAGCAACGCCGGCAGCACGACCGCGTGCCCCAGACTGCTGACGGGAAACAACTCGGTCGCCCCCTGAAGGATCGCGATCACGAGGGCTTGGATAGTGTCCATTCAAGGCTCCGGCCGATTCGATGCGCAGATTAGATCATTTTAGGCACGGACCGCACCGTCATCGCCGCGCGACGCGGGTGGTTACACCAGGGATCGGGCGATGGCCAGTAAACCCGCCAGATAATCCGCCCCATCACGCGGATGTTCGCCCGCGCCGATGCGGGCGCGGTACTCCATCGCAAGGACCACATAATCCGAGATGGCGTCCGATTCCGCCAGCCAGTTGCCTATGGCGCACAACTCCGCGCGGGCGGCGGAATACTCATTGCGCCGAAGATCGTCCGCCAGGTGTTCCAGCAATGCGGCCGCCGCCGAACTCGTGGTGTCAGCGGGATCGGCATCCACCTTGCGCAGACGCCACGCGGCGGTCTCAATCAATTCCTCGATCTCCGGCGGTTCCATGACTGCCCTGCCCCTTGATCCGGCGGATCGGCCCCGCTGCCGCATTGGACCCTGTTCATCCCATGCGTCTGTTCATCGCATGCGTCCGGGATGGCGAAAACCCCGGCCGACCGGCGCCGGGGGGAGCTTTCGGCGGGGCGCGAAGTGGACAAGCAACGCTACTTGTGGGTAGCGTTGAGATAAACAAAGACAGGGAAGCCAGGAATGAGCATCGTCTGGACCGACACGGTCGAACAGATTGCCGGCATCGAACTGCATCTTACCCGCGGAGGATCCGGACCGACCGTCCTGGTTCTGCACCACGATATTGGTTCGGTGGACCGCTTGCCGTTCTACGATGCGCTGGCCGGAAAATTCGATGTGCTGATCCCGCACCATCCGGGCTGGGGCAAGTCGCAACGGCCGCAGTGGCTGCGCTCCCCGCGCGACATCGCCGCTGTCTATGCCTGGCTGCTCGCTGACCTAGGGGTATCCGGCGTGTCGCTGATCGGGCTGGGCTTCGGCGGCTGGATCGCCGCGGAGATGGCCAGTCTCGCACCGCGCGATTATGCCGCACTGGTGCTGGTGGGCGCGGCCGGCATCAAACCGGACGAGGGCGAATACATCGCCGACCAGGCCATCGTATCCTACATCGCCTACCCCAAGTCCGGCTTTCACGACGAGGCGGCGTTCGCTCGGATTTACGGCGGCGTCAGCACGGATCAACTGGAAGCCTGGGATATCGCCCGCGAAATGAGTTTCCGCACCGCCTGGAAACCCTATATGTATTCGCAAACCTTGCCGCACCTGCTGGGGGGCGTGCGCGCGCCGGCGCTGATTGTGTGGGGTGACGACGACAGAATCGTTCCGCTGAGCGCAGGCCGAGCCTATGCCAGGGCGCTGCCGGGTGCGGCCATGACGGTCGTTCCGGACTGCGGACATTTCGCCGAAATGGAAAAACCCGATGCCGTCGCCAAACTGACGATCGATTTCCTGTCGCGGAACTGAAGGAGGCTTGTCCCATGCATATGATGTATTTCACCGAACAGCCGATGTCCGCCTACGACGCCCAAGCAGGCCTGGATTATGGAGCCACCGCGCTCACCTTCTCCAACAGCCATTTCGATCCGAACGAAGGCAGCCGGCTGTATAACGAGTATCTTGAAGAATATATCATGGCGGAGGAGTGCGGTGCCGACGGCATCATGCTGAACGAGCACCATAACGCCCCGTTCTGCATGCAGGCCCGCACCAATATGTTCGCCTCCATCCTGGCAGCGGTCACCAAGCGGGTGAAGATCGTCATCCTGGGCAACCCGTTGCCACTGACGGAAAATCCAGTCCAACTCGCCGAAGAACTGGCGATGATCGACATGATCTCCAAGGGCCGCCTGGTATCGGGATTCGTGCGCGGCGGCGGGCAGGAGCAGTTGGCGAACGGCGTGAACCCCGCGTTCAACCGCGAGCGGTTCATGGAGGCGCACGATCTGGTGCAAAAGACCTGGACCCAGCCGGGGCCGTTCCGGTGGGAGGGTACGCATTACCAGCAGCGGGTGGTCAACCCGTGGGCGATCCCGATGCAGAAGCCGTATCCACGGGTGTGGATACCCGGCGTGCTGTCCAAGGAAACCGTGATCTGGACGGCGCAGCAGCGTTATCCATACATCGCGCTGAACACGTCGATCGAGGCGACCAAGCAGATCCACGAAACCTACGACAAGGCCGCCGCGGAGGTTGGTTACACTGCCGGGCCGGAAAATTTCGGCTACCTGATCCGGGTGCATGTGCAGGACACCGAAGAAAAGGCGATGGAAAACGCCCGCCAGTTCATGTGGATGCAGGGCGAATTCACCGGTTTGGCGAACCCGGTCTGGGCCAATCCGGCGGGGTATTTCTCTCCGTCGGGACGGCGGGCGTTTGTCGAGTTCTCCACCGGGCGGGCAAAAAACCCGCGTGGCAACCCGACGTTCGAGCAGCAGGTAGCCGATACGATGATCATCGCCGGCACGCCGGACCAGGTGATCGAGCGGCTGAAATATCTGGTGCGCGAAACAAGGCCCGGCATCATGGGCATTTGGGCGAACGATGGGAATGTCAGCAAGGAAGACCGCCGCCGCTGCATCCAGTTGCTGTGCGGGGAGGTCATGCCGGCGATCAAGGAATACGGTGCCACCCTGGGCTTGAACGACCCTTGGGAAGCGAATGCCCCGGTGCATCTGCGGTATTCGACCGACCTGGCCAGCCGGAAGGTTGCCGCCGAATAAAGACGTATTCCGAACCAGGGCAGTTCGCTGCCCTGGTTTGCCGCATGTCAGGAGGATTGCAATGCCCGGCTTGTTGTCGCGTCCGCCCGAACGCCTGCACCATCACGCCTATGTGGTAAAGGACCAGGAAGTCAATCGCCGGTTCTTCGAGGATGTTCTTGGCATTCCATTGACCGCAACCTGGTGCGAACGGCATTTCAGCCCATGGGTGAACCGCGAGGTGGATTTCTGCCACACGTTCTACAGTCTGGGCGATGGTGGCGCGCTGGCTTTTTTTTCGTTCGCCGATGAGGACGTTTACCGGAAATGCCAAGCGGAAAAACCGGCGGAAATACCGAATTTCGATCATGTGGCGTTTAAGGTGGACAACACGACGTATGACGAGCTGGTCAGCCGGATTTCGGATGTTGGCGAAACGGTTCGGGAAATCGAGCATGGTTACTGCCGATCGATCTACTGCACGTCGCCCGATGGGCTGATCGTGGAATTCACGGTCGATCCGCCGGATGCCGCGCGTATCGACGCGATCCGCCGCAAGGACGCGCATGCCGAACTGGCGCGATGGATGGCCGGCGATCACCGGACGAATAATGATTTGCGTTCACATGAGGCCGCTGATCGCTGACTCAGGGTTCGATGTTTCGATGCTCGCGACGGGGCGTTGTCACGGCTTCCCCGTTCGTCATCACGCGCGTCAGTGATCGATAGGGCGTCGCGGTCACCTTCTTCTTACGGTGACCCGGCGGCTTTTGTCCGAAACCGGCGAACCGCCCATCCGATTCCGGCAATCAGCGCCATCGCGCCGAAACCGGCCATCAAACTGCCGCCGGTCAGCAACAGTGCCAGCAGGAATGCTGCCACAGCCGCCGCCGCCACGTATTTGCTTTCGATCGGGTGCAACTTATTTTCGGGTGGCCGGTTCATGCGATCGGTCGAGTCCCTGCGGTGTGCGGCCGGCCATGCAACAACAACGGCGACCGGCTGAACTGAACAGCTTGCGGCGTCATTTCACCAGCTTCTCCCGGATTGCCCGTAATTCCTGGTGCCGCTCCCGGCTGGTTTTCGGGAAGCTCATATCCAGTCCCTCAAGCGTATCCAAGACGATCCGGGAGACGATCAGCCTCGCATTTTCCTTGTCGTCGGCAGGGACGACATACCATGGCACATGTTTGGTGCTCGTCGCTCCCAGGCACTGCTCGTAGGCCGTCATGTAATGGTTCCAGAATTTCCGTTCTTCGATATCCGCAATGCTGAACTTCCAGTTCTTTTCGGGATCATCGATCCGGTCAAGGAACCGTTTCCGCTGTTCGTCCTTGGAAAGATGCAGGAAGAATTTGACGATACGGGTTCCGTTACGATGCAAATGCCCCTCCAGGTCGGAGATCGACTTGTAACGGTCGCGCCAAACCGCCTCCTCGTGCGCCGTTGCGTCGGCCAGCCCTTCGTTACGCAGAATTTCGGGGTGTACCCTGGCGATCAGCACCTCCTCGTAGTATGAGCGGTTGAATATCCCGATACGCCCCCGCTCCGGCAGGTCGCGCGTGGTCCGCCAGAGGAAATCGTGCTGCAGTTCCGTCGCACTGGGATGCTTGAAGCTGAACACCTGGCACCCTTGCGGATTGACCCCGGACATCACATGCCGGATCGCACCGTCCTTGCCCGCCGCGTCCATCGCCTGAAAGATCAGCAGCACCGCATGACGGTTCGACGCGTACAGAAGCTGCTGCAGCGCACTCAGCCGTTCGACATGGTTTTCCAGTATTTCCTTGTAGTTTTTCTTCGACTTATACACGGGCTTAACCCGCGTGGGCCACTTCGACAGATCGACCTTGCCGCCCGCTTCAACCCGGAAGTCATCCGATTTTATTTTCATTGTGCATCCCCTTGGCTGGATAAAGGGCCGGCTGCCATGACGGAACCAGTAAACCGGACCTCCTCGCCGGATATTTCCATTAGACGATCCGCAGATAAGCGAACAGCGGGACCTTCACTGCGTCCAGGACAATCGCGAAGACGGCAGCCGCCGCGAGAACCGCCGCTATCGTTAGCGGCGGCAAGGGTGCCATCGCGATGCCGGCGGCGGCGAGTACCGCGGCAATCAGCACATCGGCCACCGACGAGGCGATAAGCCACAGGCTGGGGCGCAATCCCCACAAATGCCTGCGTTGGCGGATGGCATAAATTGTTGCCTGACTGCCAAACACCAACGCCAAGAAAACCAGCGTCCGCAGCGCGCCAATATCCAGACGCAGCAGGAAGATTCCGCAGGCCAGGACGGCGACGCAAAACGCCAGCATGCAAATGCCCAGCACTGTCCCCGCCAGCGTCAGACCGCCGATCCGCCAGGCGTTCGGCGCGGGGGAGGCGCGAACGTTGTCTGTCGTTAGCGACATTGCCAGAAAATCGCCTGCAATCAGCAGGATTACCATCAGCAGCGGGGTCAGGATCGCGTGCCCGGTCATGATCAGGCCGACAATCAGCAGCAGCACCGTCACGATCTTCTTGATGATCGAGTTCAGCGTATAGGTGAGTATGCGCTGGAAGATCAGCCGCCCTTCCTTCACCGCGGCCACGATGCCGGCCAGCCCGGGTTCGGTCAGCACCATGCCGGCGGCCGACTTGGCCACGTCGGTCGCGGTCGAAACCGCAATGCCGATCTGTGCCTGGCGCAGCGCAGGCGCGTCGTTGGCACCGTCGCCGCACATGCCGACGGTATGGCCGCCAGCCTGGAATGCCTTGACCAACTTATACTTGTCCTCGGGCAGCACGCCGGCAAACACCGCGAACGCCTCAGGGCGCACCCTATCCGGTATCGGGCCCGGCGGACACACCGCGCCATCCAGACCCACCGCATGCGCGACGATCGCGGCTGTTTCCGGCGCATCGCCCGTCACCATCACGGTGCGCACCCCCAGCCCATGCAACTCGCTCACCAGCGCCGCCGAATCCGTTCGGGGGGGGTCACTGAGCGCGATGAAGCCCGCCAGTTTCATCGCGCCGGGCGGCCCCGCCGCGACCGCCAGCACCCTGAACCCCTGCCCCTGTGCCTTGCTCGCCGCCGCGGCCGCGGCCTCGGACGGCGCGGCCAGGGCGGCGACCACGGCAAACGCGCCCTTCACCACCCGCTGCGGGCCAGATGCCGCATCCCGCACGGAAGCCTCCGACATTTTCGTTGCTGGGTCGAACGGAGTGAACGTAATCAGCCG
>JAKBCJ010000152.1 GCA_021807975.1 Pseudomonadota bacterium
TTTGCTGTCCCTTTGCTTCACCGTGCCTGGTTTTACCGCCCGGGCCAATGCCGGCGGCATCGCTTTCGTGATCGATTCGGCCGGCGCGGCGATCAGCGTGATCGATATGGCGACTCAGAAGGAGGTGCGGCGCATCCCGACGCTGCGGGAGCCGCATCATCTGATTCTCAGCCCCGATGGACGCAGCCTGCTGGTCGGCGACACCACCGGCAACCAGATCATGTTCCTGGACCCCAACACCGGGGAGGTGCGCCAGCGCGTTCCGGTCACCGATCCCTATCAACTCGCATTCAGCCCCAACGGCAAATTCCTGACGGTCAACGGACTGGCCCGCAATCAGGTGGATGTTTACGACGCCGCCACCATGAAACTGGTCAAACGGTTCCCCGTCGTGGCGACCCCCAGCCATCTGGCCTATTCGCCGGATTCCTCCACGGTGTTCGTCAGCCTGCAGGACAGCAACAAGCTGGCGGCGTTCGATCTGCGGACAATGACGCCCAAATGGACGGTTCCGGTGGGCAAAACCCCCGCCGGCGTGTTGTGGCTGAACGGCAAGGTGCTGGTCGCCGACATGGGTACCAACTACATCGCCGTGGTCGATCCCGAAACCGGCAAGGTTCTGGAGCATGTGGAAACCGGCAAGGGCGCCCACAACCTGTTCCTGTCGCCCGACCGGAAGATCCTGTGGGTGAATAACCGGGCGGGCGGGACCACGGTGTCGATGGATGCGGCGACATTGAAGCCGATCCGCGCCTATGCCATTCCCGGCGGGCCGGACGACATGGATTTCGCCCCCAACGGCAAGATCTGGATCACCCGCCGCTGGGCGGAAAAAGTGGCGGTCCTGGATCCAGCCACCGGCGGGTTTGAAACGATTGACGTCGGCCGTTCCCCGCACGGATTGTTCCTGAATCCGAAGGGGCCGTCGCCCGCGGCCGTGTCCAGCCGCTGATGGGCGATCCATTCGACCTCGCGGCCGGCTGGATGCAGGAAAACCTGCTGATCCCGGTGCTGTACCAGTTCGGATTCATGAACTGGGAAGACGTGTCCTATAACTGGGCATTGTTCGCGCTGTATGGCGCGGCCCAGGTTGCGATAACCTTCGCCGTCTGCCTGCCGCTTGAACACTGGCGCCCGGTCGAACGCTGGCCCGACAGTAAGGCCGTGGGTGTCGATGTGCTCTACACGCTGCTGTCCCGGGTCGGGATTCTACCGTTGGTGACCTATGTGCTGTTCTATCGCGCGCAGGTTTCGGTCAGTGGATGGATGACGGATCAGGGCTGGGTACCGCCAACGCTGGAGGGGCTATTTCCCGTCCTGCTGGGGCAGCAGGTGCTGACCTTCGTGCTGTATGCGATAATTCTGGATTTCTCTGATTATGTCAGGCACTTTCTGTCGCATCAGTTCCGCTGGTGGTGGGCGCTGCATTCGCTGCATCACGCCCAGCGGCAGATGACGTTCTGGTCGGATGACCGCAACCATGTGCTGGACGACCTGATCGCGTTTGTATGGTTCGGCGTCATCGCGTTGCTGATCGGCGTCCCGCCGTTGCAGTTTCCGCTTCTGGTGCTGATGCTGCGCTTCCTGGAATCGCTGTCACACGCCAATGTCCGGCTGTCGTTTGGCTGGCTGGGGGACCGTCTGCTGATCTCCCCCCGGTTCCATCGCGCCCATCACGGCGTACTGGGTGCCGGCGACCGCAGTTGCAACTACGGTTCGGTGCTGCCGTGGTGGGACATGCTGTTTGGAACGGCGGATTTCTCCCGCGACTATGTGCCGACCGGCGACCCGTCGGGCGAGGAAGCGCTGGCAACCGGCACATGGGCGCAGCAGCAAATGGCCGGCCTGCGGCGCTTTGCCCGCGCGTTCGGACGGCCGCACGTCCGCCACGGGGCCTAACCTCCGCCCGTCGGCGATGACAGTTTCCTTCGGCCATGCCAGCATGCGGGCCGGAGGAACCATACCATGAACGATATGCCCGATACACAAGCCATGGACACCCCGGTGCTGGACGGCAAAGCCATCGCCGATCTGGCGGAACAACTGAACCAACTGCTGCGCCTGCGCACCTTCCCCATCGGCATGAAGCTGTTCGCCGACGTTGCGGAGATGGAGGCCATTCCCGGACTGCGCCGCCCCGCCAAGGGCAAGACCTATTCTACCTGCCAGTTGGTAACCCAGTCCCGCATGGCCGGCTTCACCTTGGGGATCACCACCGAAAACGTCCCGCCGTTCTCAAGCTGCAGCAGCGTGATCGGACTGGACGCCCCGGGCGAAATCTATACCTCCGGCCGGAAGATGGAAGGCGTTTGGTTCGAAAACCGCACCGCCTCCGCCGCCCATCAGGCCCAGATGCCGCGCGTGACCCCCGGCACCTATCACGGGCTGGCGATCTCCCCGCTGCGCACCGGCCGGCTCAGCCCGCCCGACGTGTGCCTGTTCTACGGCAACCCCGCGCAGATGATCCTGTTCATCAACGGCCTGCAATGGCGCAACTATCAGCGCTACGATTTCAGCATCACCGGGGAAAGCGCCTGCGCCGACAGTTGGGGCAGCGCGCTGAAGAACAAGAAGGTAAGCCTGTCGATCCCCTGCTACGCCGAACGCCGCTACGGCGGGGTGGCGGACGATGAAATGCTGATGGCCTGCCCACCGGCCGATCTGCAACGCGCGGTGACCGGCCTGCAGGGTCTGGCAAAGGCCGGCCTGCGCTATCCGATCATGCCGTTCGGCCCCCAGGCGGAACCCGGCGAGGGCATGGCGAAAAGCTACGCCGGCAAAAGCTGAGGGTGACGGAAGCGCCGCGCCGCAGGCGCGGTTCATCGGCCGTCTGAACCTCTGCCCGCCGCCCGCGACCAACGCCGCGAACCCGGTTTCGACCGGCGCGAACCCGATACGCGTGACCCCGGGATCACAAGGCCGGGCTCGATCCCGGACTGACCTCAGCGGGCGGCGAACACCTGGCGCGAGGCAAACGATATCCAGACATGCCGTCCGGCCAGCCAGTCGGCGCCCAGCAGCATATCGACGATGGGCGTCAGCCGGACCGGCGCCGCCCAGATCCGGGGTGAAACGGTTACATCGCCACCCACCGCAAGCGCGCGGAACAAATGGCGGTACATCGCAACCGATCGGGGCCCAAGGCCGCTGACCGTATCGGCCGGATCGGATGCCAGCGCCGCAGCGGTCAAGCCGAGTTTGAACATCCCGGGCGCCCCCAGCAGACTGGCGCTGGCACCGGTATCAAGCAACGCCCGCAGCGGCCGGCCATCCAGCGACACCGGCACAACGATGGCCGTATCCGTCGGCATCGTCGCCGGGATAGCGGCATAATCGCCGGTCCACGGCAGAAACCGCCCGGAACAGCCGGATACCCGGTACAGCAGCAGGCGCCGCCCGGGCAGGTCTACATCCAGATCGAACACCGACAGGAAATCCCGCCCCAGCAGACCGTCGATGACCGCATCGCCGGCCCGCGCCCCCGGCAGGACCCCCACCGTCAGACTGTTGTCATGCGTCAGCGTCCGCCGCACCAGCTTCACGCCGCCAAGGCTGATACTGGCGGGATCGGCGTTGGGGCTGCTTTGCACGCCGCCGACCCCGCTCATAACCGTCCCGACCCACTGGTCCCGCACCAGACGAAGCCGCCCGACAGCCTCCCGGGTCACCACCGAACGCTGTGCGCCCGTGTCCAGGATGAAGGTCGCCTCGCTGCCGTTCACCTCCAGCGGCACGGTGATGACACCCGCGCGCCCGCTCAGCGGCACCATGGCCGCCCGCTGGACGACACAAGCCGCTTGGCTGCCCGGCGCCATCGCCATCAATACCAGGATCGCGGCCAGGAATTGTCGAAACCATGCGGTATCGTTAATCAATCTCCGCATGTCCGAAGCGCACCCCGCCCCTTCCGTCTTCGATCTGTTCGCCGGCTTCTTCACCGTCGGAGTCCTTGGCTTCGGCGGCGTCCTCCCCTGGGCTCGGCGTATGATCGTCGATCGCCGCCAATGGCTCACCCAGTCGGAGTTCACCGAGATGCTGGGTTTGTGCCAGTTTCTACCCGGCGGCAACATCATGAATGTCACCATCGCCCTCGGGGCCAGGTTTCAGGGGGTCGCGGGCGCCGTGGCCTCGCTGCTGGGCCTGATGACGGCGCCGGTCGCCATCGTGATCGTCCTGGGTATCGTCTATGACCGGTATGCCGGTTACCCGCCCGTACATCGGGCGTTCGTTGCGCTGTCGGCGGCGGCAGCGGCGTATATGCTCAGCACGGCGTGGAAAATCGCCTCGCCGTTGCGGGGGCGGCCCCTGGCCATCGCGGTCGCTGCCTGCACTTTCGTCGCCATCGCCGTGCTCCGGCTGCCGTTGCAGGCCGCAATGCCGGTGCTGGCAATCGCTTCTACCCTGTTGCTGTGGCGGTTCCCGGCATGAGCCCTCTCGCCGAACTCGCCGCCGTATATGGGCAGCTTTCGCTGCTGGCATTCGGCGGCGCCAACGCGATCATCCCCGAAATGCAGCGTCAGGTGGTGGACGTTCACCACTGGATGAGCGCGCATGAATTCGCCGCGCTGTTCGCCCTGGCGCAGGCGGCACCCGGCCCGAACATGATGGTGGTCAGCCTGGTCGGCTGGCGGGTCGCCGGCTTTTGGGGCGCCCTTGTCACCACCGCCGCGGTGACCACTCCCTCCTCGATCCTGACCTTGCTGGTCAGCGGGATCTGGTACCGGTTCAGGGACGCACCCTGGCGGAAAGCGGTCCAGGCCGGCCTGCAACCGGTGACGGCCGGACTGATCATGGCCAGCGCGGCCCTGCTGATCCAGACCACGGCCGTGGATTGGACGGCGGCAGCGGTCGCGGTGGTGACGGCCGGACTGTTCATCTTCACCAAGGTGCATCCGCTGGCAATTCTGGCCGCGGCCGCCGTCGCGGGCGCGGTGGGCCTGGTAGGATAGCAAATCCAGCCCATCGCACACGGCGTCCCCAATCTACGTGGAAACCGCGCGTCGGTACAAATGCCAGGTCGCATGCCCAAACACCGGCACGACAAACACCAATCCCAGTAACAACGGCAACGACCCGGCCACCAGACCGGCGGCGATGAGTAGCCCCCATGTCGCGATCACGATCGGATTGCGCCCCACCACACGAAGCGAAGTGCGGATTGCCGTTTCCAGCGACACGTTCCGGTCCAGCATCATCGGGAATGACACCACGCTGATCGCCAGCGCAACGACCGCGAATACGAACCCGATCCCAATGCCTGCCATCATCATCGTCAACCCCGCACGGGTGTGCAGAACGTCATGTGCGAACGCGGACAGCGAAACCGGCGGCTTGGGTCCAAGCGTCAAATCATAAACCGCGTTGGACAGCACCAACCAAAACATCAACATTCCCAAAAGGATAAGCCCAAGCAGCACTATGCCGCCGATGGCAGGAGAGCGGAACACGGTAAACGCATCAGCCCAGCCAGCCGACAATCCCAGTTCCCGCCGCCTGCTCATTTCCGTCAGACCGACAGCAGCCAACGGCCCGACCAACGCGAAGCCCGAGGCCAGCGGAAACACCAGCGGCAACAACTCATAGCCAAACGCCAATCGCGCCAATAACAGTCCGGCCAGGGGGTAAATCACACACAGGAAAATCACGTCAGTGCGGGAGGCGCCGAAATCCTCGACTCCGCGCGCCAGCGCCCAGCGCAGATCGGAAAGCCCGATCCTGTGAATCGTGACCGGCGAGAACCTGGTCGCCGCCCAGTCCGGGCGCACCGTCGTCGCCGAGTGATAGGCCTGCGCCAGCATGTCGGCGCCCCAACCGGGTGGTGTCCTGATCATCGCGGCCTCTCCTCTGAATTTTCATTCCCGAGGGCGCGCGGCCCGTCATGCGCTACTGATCTGGCGGACGAACGAAGTCGCGGCCATCGCATTCAGTTATGATGTGCATGTTTCCGCTTTTCGCATGATCACGATTCCGCGACCGGCGCCGGCTTTCCCAAACGGCCCGAATGCGCCACGATCATCCTATGACGGACCCGATCACCATCGCCGTGCTGCAAAACCGCCTCAGCGCCATCGCCGAAGAAATGGGCGAGGCCATGTTGCGCACCGCCTATTCGCAAATCCTGAACTCGTCGCGCGACTTTTCCATCGCGCTGATCGACGCGCGCTGCCGGCTGGTGGCGCAGGCGGACCACATTCCGGTTCATGTCGGCGCCATGCCGTGGGCGGCGCAGGCCCTGTCGGCCCGCTTCCCCGATCCGTCGCCCGGCGATGTGTATCTGCTGAACGACCCGTATCGGGGCGGGTCCCACCTGCCCGACCTGACGATCTTCGTACCCGTCTTTGCCGGCACTGCCTTGATGTTCTGGTCGGTAGTCCGCGCCCACCACTCCGACATCGGCGGCGCGACCCACGGCGCGTACAACCCCGCCGCGACGGAAATCTGGCACGAGGGCCTGCGCCTGCCGCCGATGCGACTGACTGAAAATGGCGTGCTGCGCGAAGACCTGCTGGAAATGCTGGCCCTGAACGTCCGTCACCCCCGCGACTTCCGCGGCGACCTCGCCGCCCAGATCGGCTCCGCCCGTCTGGGCGAGCAACGGCTGAACGCCGTTATCCGGGAGTTTGGCGCCGAAATCCTGTTGGACTCGATCGAGGCCATGCTCGACGCCGCCGAACGCCACGCTCGGCACATCGTCGCGGAATGGGCAGATGGCGAATACCGCGGCGAGGCGCTGCTGGACGACGACGGCTTCGGCAAAACCAACATCGCCATCCGAGCGGTTGTGACAAAACGGGGCAGCGACATCACGGTCGATTTGACCGAGTCCGACCCGCAGGTCACCGGGTTCATCAACTCCTCCCACGCCAACACCCAATCGGCGGTGGCGATGGCGTTCGCCTTCATGCTCGATCCCGATATCGCGAAGAACGACGGGGCCTTTCGGCCGCTGACGGTGAAACTGAAGGAAGGCACCGTCGTCTGGGCGCATGAGGGCGCGCCAGTGACAATGTGTACCAGCCACTGCTCCAACGAGATCGTCGAGGCGATTATCGTGGCGCTGGCGCAGGCCGCGCCCGAACGGGCCATGGGCGGTTGGGGCCGGCGTTTGCGGATCGCGCTGAACGGCACCGATCCGCGCACCGGCCGCCGCTTCATCTGGCACATGTTCCAGGCCCGGCCCGGCGGCGGTGCGTCCGTGGCCGGCGACGGGTATTCGGCGATCGGTGAATGGCACTCCGCCGGGGGGATCAAGTTCGGCAGTATCGAGGTGGCCGAAACCCGCTTCCCGCTGGTGTTCGAAACCCATGAATACCGGCTTGGATCGGGCGGCGCCGGCCTGCATCGCGGCGGCGATGGCGGTGACATGCGGCTGCGGGTCGAAGCCGCCGGGACAACGAAGGCGAACACCGCCGGGGAGGGCGTGGTGCATGGCGCCAGGGGCATCAACGGCGGCCGGGACGGCGCGCCGCATGACTACACGCTGCTGGCGCCCGGAGCACCGCCCCGAAAGCTGAAAAGCAAAGAGATCGACGTGCCCGTCCCATCCGGCAGCGTGATCCATGTGCTGTCTGGCGGCGGCGGCGGCTGGGGGGTGCCGGCCCGGGCCAATGCCACCGGACCGGCGTCGGCGCAGCCGTTGTTGCCCGCATGATCTGCACCATCGGCATCGACGTTGGCGGCACCTTCACCGACATCGTCGTCTCCGTCGCCGGCGGCGGGACCATCGTCGCCAAGGCACCAACCACGCCAGCGGACCAGTCGGACGGCGTGCTGAACGGAATCGCGCTGGCCGCCGAACGCCTGGGGCTGACCGCCGCCGGTCTGCTGGGCACCGCCACCCGGATCGTCCACGGCACGACCGTCGCCACCAATGCGTTGCTGGAGGGCAAAATTGCCCGCACCGGCATGCTGACCACAGCCGGGCATCGCGACGTGATCGAAATGCGCGAGGGTCTGAAGCCCGACCGCTACAACCTGCGCATGACTCCGCCCCGGCCGTTAGTGCCCCGCGATTTGCGCCTGCCGGTCACGGAACGCATTCGTGCCGATGGATCGGTCGAAATCCCGCTTGATACCGCATCGCTGGACGCGGCGATCGAGACGTTGCGCGAGGCCGGTGTTCAATCCGTTGCCGTCTGCTTCCTGCATTCCTGGCGTAACCCGGCACACGAAATCCAGGCCGCCGCCGCGATCCGAAGCCGACTGCCCGGGGTTTATGTGACCACCTCGTTCGAGGTTTTGCCGCAGATCAAGGAGTTCGAACGTTTCTCCACCACCGTCGCCAATGCCGCTGTTGGGCCGGTGATCGAGAACTACCTCGGCCGCCTGCAATCCCGCCTGCGCGACGCGGGATACGGCGCCGAGCTTTTGGTGATCCTGTCGCATGGCGGCGTCGCATCGGTTGCCGAGGCTGTCCGGCTTGCCGCCGGCACCGCATTGTCCGGCCCGGCGGGCGGCGTGGCGGCGGCGGTCGCGCTGGTGCGCGACGGGCTGCCGCCGGATGTCATCGGGTTCGACATGGGCGGCACGTCCACCGACATTGCCGTGGTGCGTAACGGGCAGCCGACCCTGTCGGATGACAAGGCCGTTGCCGGGGCACGGATTGCACTCCCGAGCCTGGATATCGTGACGCTGGGGGCTGGCGGCGGGTCGATCGGCAAGCTGGACCGGTCGGGTCTGCTGGCGGTCGGCCCCGAAAGCGCGGGGGCGGTCCCGGGACCGGCCTGCTATGGCCAGGGCGGTTCGGGCGCCACCGTGACCGACGCCAACCTTGTGCTTGGCTACCTCGACCCGGACAATTTCCTGGGCGGACGCCGCCGGCTGGACTTGGATGCGGCGACCTCGGTGGTGGCCAAACTCGCCGCCGATCTGGGGATAGAAACCGCCGAGGCCGCGGCCGGAATCCACCGTGTGGTGAACAGCCGGATGGCGGATGGCGTTCGTATCGCGACGGTGCGGCGCGGCGTCGATCCACGCCTGTTTACCCTGCTGGCTTTCGGCGGCGCCGCTGGCCTGCATGTCACCGCCGTGGCCGCTGAACTGGGCATCGGCCGTGTCGCCGTGCCGGTAGCGGCATCGGTCCTGTCGGCCTGGGGCATGTTGAACACCGATCTGCGGGTCGAACTCACCCGTGGCCAAGGCCAGTCGGGTGGCCTGGACATAGCAGGGCTTCGATCCGCTTTCGCCGCGATGGAGGAAGAAGGCCGCGCTCGGTTGGCCTGGTTCGATGGCGAGGTCGCCCTGCGCCGCTCCGCCGACATGCGCTATGGGGAGCAGGTGTTTGAAATCGCGGTCCCGCTGGACGGCCTGGACTGGGGGGCCCCCACCCTGGCCGCCGACTTAGCCGATCGCTTTCACGCGGCGCACGAGGCCCTGTACACCTATGCCCTGCGCGATCAGGAGGTTGTTCTGGTCAACGCCCGCCTGTCGGTCATCGGCCGCCTGCCGCCGGTGGAACGCGGTGCGACCGCTACAGCGGCGGCCGACGCCGCGCCCAAGGCCGTTCGCCGCATATTCCCGGGCGGCTGGATCGACGTGCCGGTCTTCGACTTCGGGGCCATTTCCAGCAAGCAACGGATTGTGGGCCCGGCGATCATTGAATCCGATACCACAACCGTGCTGCTGCGTCCGGGCGACACCGCCTGCCTCGCCCGGGGGGGCTGGCTGGATGTCGCGATTGACCGCCAGCACCGGCCGGCGTAACAGCGAGAGCAGGAGGTCGAAGCGATGCAAGGCGACACCGCACTGAATGTCTTCTGGCAGCCCGGGTGAACGAGCTGCCTGAAACTTAAAGAGTTTCTCTCGGTCCGTGCGATCGGGTTCAAGTCCATCAATGTGCTGACCGACCCTGACGGGGCCGATGAACTGCGCCGCCTGGGTGCGCGCTCCGTTCCCG
>JAKBCJ010000153.1 GCA_021807975.1 Pseudomonadota bacterium
GTCGCGCTGGTCGTGCTGGCGATCGCCCAGATGGGGGTGCATCTGGTCTTCTTCCTGCACATCACGACCGGGCCGGACAATGCGAACAACGTGATGGCGCTGGCGTTCGGGGTTCTGATCGTTCTGCTGCTGTTGACCGGATCACTGTGGATCATGTGGCACCTGAACCACAACATGATGCCGGTCGATCAGTTAATGCGTATGCAACGGTAGATCGGCATGGCGGCCAAACCGGCCGCGCCCCGATACCGGACCTAGCGGCCTTTCCACTCCGGCTTGCGCTTTTCCACGTACGCCTTGATCCCTTCCACCCGGTCCTCGCTGCTGTAGGGACTGATCCCCTCGTTCAGCCGCAGCGCGGCGGGCAGCGGCAACCCGTTCGACCGGACAGCGGTTTCCTTCATCCGGCGCAGCGACACGGGGGCGTTTTCGCAAATCGCCTCGGCCATCCGCATCGCCTCGTTCAGCGCCTCGCCCTTCGGCACCACGCGGTTCACCAAGCCCCAGCGGCGGGCCTCGGCGGCGCCGATATATTCGCCCAGATACAGCATCTCATAGGCGATGCCCGACGGCACCATGCGCGGCAGCATGACGTTGGCGAAATGCGCCCCCTTTCCGCGTTTGGCCTCCGGCAGACCCATCGTGGTGTGTTCCGCCGCCACCCGCATGTCGCAGGCCAGGGCCAGTTCCATGCCGCCCGCCACCGCCGGCCCGTTCAGCGCGGCGATCGTTGGCTTGATCGTTTCGTACACCACCTCGAACACATAGCGCTGCACCCGCGAGAGCAGCGGCTGGAACGGCTTGCCCTCGGCATCCTCCTGCGCCCGAGCCTTCAGGTCCGCGCCGGCACAGAACGCTCGGTCTCCGACCGCTGTCAGCACCACCACCCGCACATCCGGGTCAGCGCCAGCCTCCACGAAGGCCTCGATCAGCGCATCGGACAACTCCGGCGACAGCGCGTTCATCCGTTCCGGGCGGTTGATCGTCAGCACCAGGATATGCCCGCGCATTTCGCGCAACAGGATCGGTTCCGGCATCGCTTTCTCCCACTCTCGATGGGGGCAGGATAACCCAGGCGGCGTCGAATGGACATGGCGCCGGCCGGCGGACAGTATGCGCGCCGCCAGAGAACAGGAGTGCCCACCCTATGCCGATCGCCACCCGGGACGCTTTGCACGCCCTGTTCCACCCGCGTGCGGTGGCGGTGATCGGTGCCTCCGACGACACGACGAAGCATGGCTATATCGTGCTGACGAACATCCGGGACACCGGCTTCACGGGCGGCATCTATGGCATCAGCCGCCGGTTGAAAGAGATCGACGGCATCCCGTGCTATCCTGACCTCGCCTCGGTTCCGGAACAGGTGGATACAGCTTTCCTGGCCATCCCGGCCGAGGCCACGTTGCAGGCCGTGCGGGATGCCGCCGCCGCCGGGCTGAAGGCGGTGATCGTCGGATCGGCCGGCTATGCCGAAAGCCTGGACGCGGGCGGCGAGGAACGGCAGCGCGAACTGCAACGCATCGCCGCCGAGGCAGGGATCCGCATCGTCGGCCCGAACTGCAACGGCATGTATAACGCCCATCATCCGGTGTCGGTTGGCTTCAACACCTCCCACGCCAAGCGCCAGAAGCCCGGCGGGATATCGATCTTTTCCCACAGCGGCGCGCTGTTCGACGCTATGGCCGGCCGGCTGGCGATGCTGGGTGCCGGGTTGTCGCTGTTCGCCTCGGCGGGCAACGAGGCCGACATGTCGGTGCTGGACTATATGGAATACGGCATCGGCCACGCCCCAACCCGGGTGATCGCCCTGCTGATCGACAGCCTGGACGACGGCCCCCGGTTCCGCCGACTGGCGCTGAAAGCCTACGAAGCCGGCAAGCATGTGGTGGCGCTGAAGATCGGCGGGTCGGAGGCCGGTGCCGCTGCCGCCGTTGCCCATTCCTCACGTCTGGCCGGCGATGACGCCGCCTACCACGCTTTGTTCGCTGCCGCCGGCGTGGCGACGGTGAAGACGCTGGAGGGCCTGATGACCGCCGCCGCTTTGCTGGACAAGTACGGACGGCGCCCCGGCAAGCTGGGATCGCTGTCCACATCCGGTGCCGGGGCGTCTCTGATCGCCGACCGCTGCGAGGCGCTGGGCGTCCCGCTGGCGGAGCTGTCGCCGGACACCTTCGCGGCCATCGATTCGCAGAAGATGTTCTCGCGGATTGGCAATCCGCTGGACATGGGTATCTTCGGCGGGATGAAGCGATCCGCCGATGTGCCGACACTGCTGATGCAGGACCCGGAGGTTTCGGTATGCCTCGCGCTGGTTCATTCCATGAACCCCTGGCAAGGCGACCCCTACCGCGCCGCCATGGGCCACGCTCGGGAAGCATCCGGCAAGCCGCTGCTGCTGGTGACCCCCGGCGGCCTGCCGGAGGCCGAACGCGAAACCTACCGGTCGCGCGGGATCGACGTGTTCACCGACACCGACATTCTGCTGGAAGGCATCGGCGCTTTGATGACCGCACCGCCGGAAGCGATCCCGGTTGTGCCGTCCGCAAGCGCGCCCGAACTGCCAAACCGAGCACTGACGGAACCGGAAAGCCTGGATATGCTGGCCGGGTTCGGTGTGCGGACCGTTCCCGGGGTCGAATGTGCCTCCGTCGCCGAGGCCATCGCCGCCGCCGCAAGTCTGGGATATCCTGTGGTACTGAAGGGCGTGGCCGACGGGGTGGCGCACAAAAGCGATCTAGGGCTGGTGCATGTCGGATTGCGCGACGCCGACGCGGTCGAGGCCGCCTATACTGCCGCCGCCTGCCCCAAGGTCGTGGTCCAGGCGATGATCGGCGGCGGCCTGGAAGCCATCGCTGGCATTTCCCGCGCCGATGGCGTCGGTTTGGTGCTGATCGCCGGGCTGGGCGGCATCTTCGCGGAGGCGCTGCACGATGTCGCCACCTTCCCGCTGCCGATCGGCCGTTCGGCGGTCGAAGCCGGATTGGCCAAAGTGGCGTTGGGCCGCGTGCTGGCCAGCCCGCGCTGGAAACATCCCGGCGCTTACGGCGCCTTCGTCGATCTGCTGATGAACCTGCAATCCGCCGCCCTGGCGCTGGGGGATTCGCTGGAGGCGATCGATATCAACCCGGTGATCCTCGGTGCGGCGGGCGCCATCGCCGTCGATGCCCTGGTGGTGCCGCGCACATGAGCGAACGCTTCACCGTCACCTACCATGTCCGCGGCACCGCCGCGGATATCGAGGCCCGCGCCCAAGGCATCGCCGTCGAGCAAAGCGTCGAGATGCCGCTGGCGGCGATCCGCGACGAGATGGTGCTGTCGGATATCGTCGGCTCCGTCGAAGATATCCGGGATCTGGGCAACGGCGTGTTCGCGGTGGGCATTGGCCTGGCCACCGCGACTGTTGGGCAGGACGCCGGGCAGTTGCTGAACATGCTGTTCGGCAACACGTCGCTGCATGAAGACGTTATCCTGAAGGATGTGGCGCTTCCGGAGAGCCTGACCCAACTGTTCGGTGGCCCGCGCCACGGAATCGCGGGACTGCGGTTTCGCCTGAAATTGCATCACCGGGCGCTGACCGGATCGGCGTTGAAGCCGCAGGGCTTGCCAGCCGTGGACCTTGCAACGCTGGCCGAACACCTGACGCGCGGCGGGCTGGATTTCATCAAGGACGATCATGGACTTGCCGATCAGTCCTACTCCCGGTTCGCTGACCGGGTCAGCGCGTGTGCGGCGGCGGTGGCAAGGGGCGTGCGGTCCACCGGCCATCCGACGCGCTATATTCCCAGCCTGACCGGCAACCTGGACCAGATGCGCGCCCGGGCGGCGCTGGCCCGTGATGAAGGCCTGGACTGCGCAATGCTGGCGCCGATGATCTGCGGCTTTCCCGCGATGCAGGCGCTGGTGAGCGAGTTCCCCGACCTGGCGTTTTTCGCCCACCCCAGCATGGGCGGCGCCGCCCGGATCGCGCCCGAACTGCTGATCGGCAAGCTGTTCCCGCTTTTGGGTGCGGATTCGGTGATTTTCCCAGGCTACGGTGGCCGCTTCGGCTATTCCCGCGAAACCTGCCGCGATCTGGCCGCCAACGCGCGCCACGCCGGCGATGGCATGAAACCCGCCCTGCCGGTGCCGGCCGGCGGTATGACGCTGGAGCGGACCAAGGAAATCATTGATTTCTATGGCAAGGACACGATGTTGCTGATCGGTGGCAATCTGCTGCTCGCCGGTGAGAACATTACCGAGGAAACCGAACGCTTTACCCGAGCGGCAGGCGAATTTTCGCTGTAACGCGCGACGACCGAAGAGTAACGAAGATGGACATCGAACCGACCCCGCATTTCCGCCCCGTCACCGAGGACTTCCGGTGGGAGGCGGTCGCGCATCAACCCTATAAGCAGGATGGGTCCGCCCCGTTCAAGGACATCTCCCGCCAGGTGCTGTTCCACGAGGACACGCTGGGGTGCGAATTGCGGTATTTCGAGATGGACGCGAACGGCTACTCGACTTTAGAGCGCCATGAACATGCCCATGCGGTGATGATTCTGCGCGGCAGCGGCGACTGCATGGTTGGAGAGGAGGTGCGGGCCGTGAAGCAGTTCGACCTGGTCTCGATACCCGCCTGGACATGGCATCAGTTTCGCGCGACCGGCGGCGTGCCGATGGGCTTTCTGTGCATGGTCAACGTGCAGCGCGACCGGCCGCAACTTCCGTCGCCCGTGGAACTGGCGGCGATGAAACAGATCCCGGCGGTCAGGCGCTTTCTCGACGGCGCCTGAACGGGGCACGCGCCAAAGCGTGCCCCGTCCATCGGGCTTACCGGTTGGTCCATTCCTTGGCGGCATCCTTTGCCCCGCCGGCGGCATTTTGAACTTTGCCGGCCGCCTTCTCGGCGGCGCCCTCGGCTTGGGTCTTCTTGTCGCCAGTCACTTTGCCCGCCGCTTCCTTGACCGCGCCCTTGGCCTGATGCGCGGCGCCTTCGACCCGATTTTTGTCCATGGTTCGCTCCTGATATGCGCGCGGCCATCTGGCCACCGGAGTGGAACGAAGCAGTTGGGAACTGGTTGCATTCAATGCCGCCCGGCAAGGGGCAGCCATGCGGAAAAGCGGTTGGCATTATCGATCGCCTCCTGCTCCACCGCTGAACTGTCGCGCACATAGCGCTCCGCGAAGCCGTCGATGCCCCAGCGCTGGTACTGCATCACATGGGTCAGTTCATGCGCCCAGGTCTTCAGGTCGCTGTCCGCGACGCGTTCGGACTTGAACAGCACCACGTCGCCCAGAGTGATCGCGGTTGCATCGCCGTAGGAAAACGCCAGAGCCGGCAGCGTCAGCGCCCGGCTGCTGCCCACGGCGAACCGGCAGCGTTGCAGCAGCGCGGCGGGAAAGTATCCCAGCAGCGACCGATAGATACCGGGCGGGATCGGCCGCACCCCATCGGCGATCGCCTGCTGGCGGGCACTGTCGATCATTTCACCCAGGGCACTGCCGGCATAATCCAGCAAGGCGGGCGGAATTGGCGGCTGAGCACGGGCCGGCAACGCCCGGGCCAGGAGGGCGATCATGAAAAGCCAACGCATCGGGACAGGATTGGAAAGGACATGACCGCGCAGTAACCATGCTTTCGCGTCCAAAGACCGCCCGAAATGTGGCGAGATCGCGATCCGTTAAGTTTTCTTCACGGCCGGCGGCGGTATCGCAAACCGATGCCCAGAACCGCCGTAACGCCCACCGCATAGAGCATATTCATCGCCGCCATCGACAGCGGCAGCCCCGGAATCAGGAACGTGGGATCCTCGCACGACTTCGACGGACGCGCGGGCATCGAGGCCAGACGCTGCGCGATCGACGCGCCAGAAATATGCGGCGCCATACATTCCGGCAGCGGGCTCGGCCACCATCGGAACTCCACGCCGACATGAACCGCGGCGATGGCGGCATCGGCGAGGAAGCCCAAAAGCACCAGCATCAGCAGCGGCCGCAGCCATTTTGCCGGGGCAATGGCCGCGGCCAGCCCCAGCACGATGACGATTCGATAGGGCCAACGTTCCAGCAGGCACAGCGGACAGGGCACGAGTTCGCCCCAGATTTCCGAGGCGAAGGCAAGCCCGAGTGCCGCCGCCGCCCCGAGGGCAGCCAATACGGCAAGGGTGCGCGGAGAGAGACGGTGCATGCGCGACCGTGTGCCCCGCTTGCGTGCCGGATGCAAGTTGGCGGTTGAACGCCAAGGGCCGCCAAGGGCCGCGAAGCCGGGGTGCGGCAGCCGATCTGTTCTTGCGGGAATCCGGCATTTTTCGTTATCCAGACTGGACGCCGGGTTCTGGCGTCGCTTCAGTGAAACGGGGGACGCCAATGACTGACACTGCCGGCCGGATTGTCTGGGGCCGCCCGACGTCCAGCAACGTGATGAAGGTTCTGTGGACGCTGGGCGAACTCGGTCTTCCGTTCGAACGGATCGACGTGGGCGGCGCATTCGGCAAGACCGGGACACCGGAATACCGAGCGATGAATCCGACGGGCCTGGTGCCGACCTTGCAGGAGGGAGAGTTTACGCTGTGGGAGAGCAACGCGATCTGCCGTTATCTCGCCACGGTTCACGCATCGGGAACGCCGCTGTGGCCGGACGACGCCCGCGCCAGGGCGAACATCGACCATTGGATGGATGCGCAGCAAACCGTGCTCAATCGTCCGATGACGACGGTGTTCTGGGGACTGGTGCGTACGCCGGCGGATAAGCGCGACCTGACAGCCGTCGCGGCCGCGATCGGGGATGCGGCCGCCGCGTGGCGGATCGTCGAAGCCGGGTTGCACACCCGGCCATTCATCGCTGGCGACGATTTCACCCTGTGCGACATTCCCTGGGGCGTACATGCGCATCGGTGGTTCAACATCGACTACCAGGGGCTGATGCGACCGGACATGCCGGTGTTGCGGGCATGGTACGACCGGCTGTGCGAACGGCCGGCGTACCGGCGGCACATCGTGGAGACCCCGGTGGTTTAGCGGGCCGGCAGCTCCACAACACAAACTTAACCTGATCGAAGGCACTTGCGGCGGTTTAACACCTCGCCGCGCCGTCCCGGTTCGTGCGATACCCGAACGAACAACCAAAGACACCGGCTTGTCTGCCGCAATCGCTCGAGAGGATTTGCGTGAGTCCAACCCATACCGCGGCCGTTGCCGCACCAGACCGGCTGCCGCGGCCCGCGGCGGTCGATACAAGACAAATCGTTTGGGCTTATGCGGTCACGGTGGGCGTTTATCACGCACTGGCATTGCTGGCACTGCTGCCGTGGTGCTTCAGTTGGACCGGGGTAATCCTGGCGGTTGGCGGTGTCTATGTCTTCGGCGGCCTGGGCATCAACCTGTGCTTTCACCGGCTGCTGACCCATCGCGGTCTGGTCTGCCCGAAATGGCTGGAATACGGATTTGCCATCCTGGGCGTCTGCTGCATGCAGGACACCCCGGCCCGCTGGGTCGCGGTGCATCGGCGGCACCATGAACACTCCGACCGGCAGGACGACCCGCACAGCCCGCTGGCAGGGTTTCTGTGGGGCCATGTCGGCTGGATGCTGGTCAAAAACGGCGATCTGTCGCGCCTGGGCATCTACGACCGCTATGCCAAGGACATTCTGCGCGATCCGTTCTACCGCCGGCTCGAACGCACGCTGCTGTACCCGACCATCGTTATCGCCTCCTGGCTGGTATTTTTCGGCGCCGGTTTCGGTGCCAGGCTGATCGGCGGCGGCACGCCCGGGCAGGCGGTTCAGTTCGGCACCAGCCTGCTGGTCTGGGGTGTGTTCTTTCGCATCGTGGCGGTGTGGCACATCACCTGGTCGGTGAACTCCCTGTCCCATCTGTTCGGCTACCAGAACTATGCTACGGGCGAGAAAAGCCGCAACAACTGGCTGGTCGCCATTCTGACCAGCGGCGAAGGGTGGCACAACAATCATCACGCCGACCCGCGCGCCGCCAGTCACGGGCATCGCTGGTGGGAGATCGACCTGATCTACGGGTTCGTGAAACTGCTGGAAGCGGTCGGTCTGGCAAAAGATGTATGCCGGCCCAACCGGCGGTTGGCGCGTGCGAAAGCGGGGAAGTAACCACGCGCTGCGGATTTGACCGGCTGAGCGGGCCGGTCTCGCCCGGCCACGCCGGCGGTATGACGCCTTGGCAGCCTAACGCCACGCCCCCGCCGCCGGCCGTTCCAGCCCCAGATTCTCCCGCAGGGTCTTGCCGGTATAGTCCAGGTGGAACAGCCCCCGGCGTTGCAGTTCGGGCACCACCAGGCGGGTGAAATCCTCATACGTCCCGGGCACATGCGACGCCGCGATCACAAACCCGTCGCACGCCCGGGTGGAGAACCATTCCTCCAACCCGTCCGCTACGTCCTTAGCGCTGCCCACGAACCGGGGGTGATCATGGAAAGTCCCCCGCTTGGTGATTTCGATGAAATCGCGCGGTGTGGGCAGCCGGTCGCCGAGTTCGCGGCGGATCCGGTCTCGCATCCCCTGCATGCCGGTCCAGGAGTCGATCTCCTCCCGGGTGAACGGCTTATCGATAGGCTGCTTCGCGAAATCGAAGTTCAGCACCTCCGACAGCAGCGCCAGGCTGTCGATTTCCTTCGGCAGGGTATCTATGAACGCCGCCTGATCTTCGGCTTCGGCGCGGGTTTCCGCGACGACCGTATAGACGCCGGCGCAGACGAAGACCTTTTCCGGGTCGCGGCCGGCGGCTGCCACCTGTGCCTTGAAGGAGGCGTAGTCCCGCTGCGCCTGACCCAACGCGTGGTAGTTGACGAAGATGCACTCTGCCCATCTGGCAGCGAACCGTTGTCCGCGCCCGCTCTGGCCGGCCTGGATCAGGACGGGGTGGCCTTGCGCCGACCGGGGGACGGTGAACGGGCCGCGCGATTGAAAGAAATCACCCTTGTAATCCAGGCGGTGGACCTTTTCCGGGTGGGCGAACAGGCCGGTTTCGCGATTGGCCTCGATGGCGCCGTCCTCCCAGGTATCCCAGTGGCCCATCACCACTTCCATGAACTCATCGGCGCGGTCGTAGCGCCGGCCGTGTTCGTCGTGCGACAGGTGGCCCATATTCAGCGCCTCCCCGTCGTTCATGGAGGTGACGACGTTCCAGGCGGCGCGCCCTTCGGTCATCAGGTCCAGCGTGGCGAAGACGCGGGCGACGTGAAACGGTTCATAATAGGTGGTGGAATAAGTTGCCCCCAGGCCGAGGCGTTCGGTGGCCATGCCCATGGCGGTCAGGATGGTGACCGGATCCATCTTCACGCAGCGGATGCCGTTGGCGACGGTCTGGGCGTGGTCGCCGCCGAACAGGTCAGGCATCGCCAGACGGTCGTCGAAAAACCCGAGATGGAATTTGCCCGCTTCCAGCGTCCGCCCGATGCGGCGGTAATATTCGGCCGAGGTGAAATCCGGCGCGGCCTTGGGGTGGCGCCATGAACCGACAAAGTTGCTGCAGTTCTGGGCTTGCAGGAAGCCCACCAGTGTCATTTGGCGCATACGCCTCGCTTCCCCCGGACCGTATTTCGGACCTTTCTACACCCCGGCAGAAAGATCGCAAAAGCTGTCGGAAAGGCGCTTGCATTCCCGAACGATCCCGCATAGAACCCGCCTCCTGATCGGAGCGCGGGCGTAGCTCAGGGGTAGAGCACAACCTTGCCAAGGTTGGGGTCGAGGGTTCGAATCCCTTCGCCCGCTCCAGATTTTCTCAAGGAAGTCAGCGGTTTAGAGCGGTCCTTCGGGGCCGCTTTTTGCTTCCCCGGCTCCCGGGCCATTGTCGGGGAAGCGCCGGGGAAGCAGCGGGAAGCGGGCCGTGGCGCGCGTTCGAATGCGAAAAGGAAGGCTTGCGG
>JAKBCJ010000154.1 GCA_021807975.1 Pseudomonadota bacterium
TACATGGTTCAGTTCGGCGCTGTGGCCGTTCTCGACTTTGGGCTGGCCGGAACAGACCAAGGAAGTCGCGCGTTACTATCCCGGCGACGTTCTGGTGACTGGCTTCGACATCATCTTCTTCTGGGTCGCCCGGATGATGATGATGGGCCTGCATATGATGGGCGATGTGCCGTTTCGCACGATCTACATCCATGGCCTCGTCCGCGACGAGAAGGGCCAGAAGATGTCGAAGTCCCGCGGCAACGTCATCGACCCGCTGGAGCTGATCGACAGCTATGGCGCCGACGCGCTGCGCTTCACCATCTGCGCGCTGACCGGCCCCGGCCGCGACGTGAAGCTGGGTGCCGCCCGCGTGCAGGACTACCGCGGCTTCGTCACCAAGCTGTGGAATGCCGCCCGCTTCTGCGAAATGAACGGCATGCGGCCGGACGCCGGCTTCGACCCCGCCAGCGTGACGCTGCCGCTGTCGCGCTGGCTACTGGCGGAAACCAACAACGCGATCCGCGAGGCGACGGCGGCGCTGGAAGCCTATCGCTTCGACGACTATGCCGCCGCCGGTTACCGCTTCGTCTGGAACACGTTCTGCGACTGGTTCCTGGAATTCGCCAAGCCGCTGTTCGCGGAGGGCGCGGACCCGGTCGCCACTGCCGAAATCCGCTCTGTCGGGGCTTATGTGCTGGGGCAAATCTTGCGGCTGCTGCATCCGGTCATTCCGTTCGTGACGGAAGAATTGTGGGACCGCTTCGGCTATGGCGAACCGTGCAGCCTGATCGGCACCGCCTGGCCGTCGCCCGTTGCCGTGCCGAACGCCGAACAGGCTCGGGACGAACTTGACTGGGTCGTGCGGCTGATCACGCTGGTCCGTTCGGTACGGGCGGAGATGAACGTGCCGCCGTCGAAGCCTTCGCCGGTTCTGCTGCAAGGGGTTTCGGCCGAGGGTCTGGGCCGGGTCGATCGCTGGCTGGACGCGATCAAGCGGCTGGCGCGGGCGTCCGAAGTCTCCGCGTTGACCAGCGATATCCCCCGGGAGTCGGCACAAGCCGGGCTGGACGACGTGACAATCGTGCTGCCGCTGGCCGGGCTGATCGACATCGCGGTGGAGCGGGCGCGTCTGGCGAAAGAGCGCGACAAGCTGGCAGTGGACGCCAAGAAAACCGCCCAGAAGCTGGCGAACGCCGATTTTGTCAGCCGAGCACCGGATGAGGTGGTGGCGGAGAACCGCGATCGCCTCGCCGCCGCCGAGTCCGAAATCGCTCGGTTGCAGGCCGCTCTGGTCCGGTTGGGATAAGTGGCGGCCCCCTACCGGTTTCCGGTGGGGGCGGGCCGATCTTCCAGCCCATTCGCGATGACAAAGCCGCATAACCCATTGACGACAAGGCAATGGGTTCCTATTCTGTAAATCCTTCCTGAATATCGGGCGACCGTGCATCCGCACCCCACGCCCTGAGCCTCCAAATTCCAACTGGTCACGAACCTCCGGGTTATTACGCCCGCAATGTGTTCTGGCCGTCCCCTCCGTGTATTGCACCCTCACGTCCAGGTACCCCATGCATCTTGCTGAACTAAAGAAGAAGTCCCCAGCCGAACTGGTAACTTTCGCCGAATCACTCCAGGTTGAGAACGCTTCCTCGCTGCGCAAGCAGGATATCATGTTCGCGATTCTGAAGAATTTGGCGGATAACGATCAGGCCATTCATGGCGAAGGCACGCTGGAAATCCTGCCGGACGGCTTCGGCTTCCTGCGCAGCCCGGAGGCGAATTATCTCGCCGGCCCCGACGACATCTATGTCAGCCCTAGCCAGGTGCGCCGCTTCGGTCTGCGCACGGGCGATACGGTCGATGGCCAAATTCGCGCCCCGCGCGATGGGGAGCGCTATTTCGCCCTGCTGAAGGTCGATACCGTCAACTTTGAACCACCGGATGCCGTCCGCCACCGCGTCAACTTCGACAACCTGACGCCGCTGTATCCCGAAGAGCGCCTGAAGATGGAGATGGAGAATTTCCAGTCCGTCGCCAAAGGCCCGGTGAAGGATTTCACGCCACGGGTGATCGATCTGATCTCCCCGGTCGGCAAAGGTCAGCGCGCGCTGATCGTGGCACCGCCGCGCACCGGCAAGACGGTGATGCTGCAGAACATCGCCGCGGCCATCGCGGCGAACCATCCGGAAGTCTTCCTGATCGTGCTGCTGATCGATGAGCGGCCGGAAGAAGTCACCGACATGGCGCGCAGCGTGAACGGCGAAGTCATCAGCTCCACCTTCGACGAACCGGCGACCCGGCACGTCCAGGTGACCGAGATGGTGCTGGAAAAGGCCAAGCGCCTGGTCGAGCACAAGCGCGACGTGGTCATTCTGCTGGACAGCATCACCCGCCTCGCGCGGGCCTACAACACCGTCGTTCCGTCCTCCGGCAAGGTGCTGACCGGCGGTGTGGATGCTAACGCGCTGCAGCGGCCGAAGCGGTTCTTCGGCGCGGCGCGCAATATCGAGGAAGGCGGCTCGCTGACCATCATCGCCACCGCGCTGATCGATACCGGCAGCCGTATGGACGAGGTGATCTTCGAAGAGTTCAAGGGCACGGGTAACTCGGAAATCATCCTCGATCGCAAGCTGTCCGATAAGCGGTCCTTCCCGGCCATCGACATCACCAAGTCCGGCACCCGCAAGGAAGAACTGCTGGTGGAGCGGAGCGTGCTGTCGAAGATGTGGGTGCTGCGGCGTATCCTGAACCCGATGGGGACGGTCGATGCGATGGAGTTCCTGCTGGACAAGCTGAAGTACAGCAAGACGAACAACGATTTCTTCGACGCGATGAATACCTGATCGCATCGCGTTTCACAGGCGGCGGATCTACATGCCGTCGCCTGTAAATTCTCTGATGTCAGCAAAATCGCGTGAGTTTGATTCGATCTACCACGTTTGGCGACCGCTGCGTTTGCCGACGACCGGGGCTTTCGCGAAACTCCCTGGACGATAGGGAGCAAAAAGCGAATGAGTGCTTCATATTCAGGATCATGCTTCCGCGGCGCCGTCGAGATCGAAGTAACCGGGGCGCCTAACGCAATGGGCTACTGCCATTGTCGCTCATGCCGATCCTGGTCAGGCGGCCCGGTGAATGCGTTCTCCCTCTGGCCACCCGAGTCTGTTCGCATCACCAAAGGCGCGGACAAGATTGCGACCTATCACAAGACCGATATGAGTTATCGGAAGTATTGTTCGGCGTGCGGCGGTCATCTGATGACAGACCATCCCCCACTCAAAATGGTCGATGTATTCTCAGCAACCATTCCCGGACTGGACTTCAAACCCGAGGTTCACGTGAACTACGCCGAGACCGTTTTGCCGATGCGGGACGGACTGCCGAAATTGAAGGATTTCCCGAAGGAATTCGGCGGCAGCGGGGAGGTGGTGGCCGAATAAACCACCTCAGCTTGTTTTGGCCCGCTCCCGCAGATCGAACTTCATGATTTTACCGGTGGAGGTCTTCGGGAGCGGCCCGAACGTCACGTAGCGCGGGCATTTGTAGTGGGCCAGATGCGTCCGGCACCATGCGATGATCTCCCGCTCCGTGACCGGCCCGGCATCCGGCTTCAGTGTCACGAACGCCTGCGGCGTTTCACCCCATTTTTCGTCCGGACGGGCAACGACCGCCGCCTCCATCACGGAAGGGTGCTTATACAAAACCTCCTCCACTTCCAGCGACGCGATATTCTCACCGCCCGAAATGATCACGTCCTTGGCGCGGTCCTTGACCTCCACGTAGCCATCCGGATGCATCACCGCCAGGTCGCCGCTGTGGAACCAGCCGCCCGCGAAGGCTTCCTCGGTGGCGTCCTGGTTCTTCAAATACCCTTTCATCACCGTATTACCACGCATCATGAGCTCCCCCATGGTCGTGCCGTCGGCGGGCATCGGCGTCATCGTCGCGGGGTTCATCACTGCCACTTCCTCGATCATTGGCGTCTGCACGCCCTGTCGAGCCATGAAGGCGGCCTTGTCGTCCAGCGGTAAGTCTTCCAGGCCGGGCTGCCACAGACATACGGTGGCAGGGCCATAGGTTTCTGTCAGCCCGTACAAATGGGTAACCTCGAATCCCATCGCCTCCATCCGGGAGATCACGGTCGATGGCGGCGCCGCACCGCCGGTCGCGATCTTCACCTCCCCGGCGAAGGGCCGGCGAAGGTCGGCCGGCGCGTGGATCAGCATCGACAACACCACCGGGGCGCCGCACATGTGGGTCACGCCATGGTCGGCGATCGCGGCGAAGATCGCGGCGGGTTCGACCCGGCGCAGGCAGACATGGGTGGCGCCGGCCAGGGTCACCGCCCATGTGTAGGTCCAGCCATTGCAGTGGAACATCGGCAGCGTCCACAGATACACACTGCGCGGTCCCAACCCGAACATCAACGCGTTGGCGCAGGCGTTCAGATAGGCCCCGCGATGGTGCGCCACCACGCCCTTGGGATTACCCGTGGTCCCCGACGTATAGTTCAGCGAGATCGCCTGCCACTCATTGTCCGGCAGCAGCACGGGATGGCCCGGATCGCCGCCCGCCAAAAAGTCCTCGTATTCGATAGCGCCGATCCGCTCGCCGCCCGCATCGTCGATGTCCACCACCAGGATCGCAAGGTCCGCCGCCGCCGGTTTCATCACCGCGGCGAACTCCGTGTCCGTCAGCAGCACCTTGGTTTCGGAGTGTCGCAGGATGAACCCGATCGCCCCTGCATCCAGGCGGATATTCACCGAACACAGAACCGCGCCCAGCATCGGCACGGCGTAGTGCGCCTCCAGCATTTGCGGGGTGTTGGGGGCCATGATGGCAACCGTGTCGCCCTTCCCGACCCCGGCGCGCGCCAGCGCGGACGCCAGACGGCACGCACGCTCTTTGAACTGGGCATAGGTAAAGCGCCGCTCGCCATGGATCACCGCGATGCGGTCAGGGTAAATCCGAGCGGCTCGAGTCAGAAACGAAACTGGAGACAAGGGCACGTAGTTGGCCGGTGTGCGTTCGAGATTCCGCTCGAAGATCGACATGTCGTTTCCCGTTCCCTGTTGCTGCCCGGGGACCGCCGTTCGGGCGGTTGCTGGACCATGGCCGGAACCTATGGCACCACCGGGACAAATGCCAATACGGAGGGACCCAATATGGCCGACTACCTGCAAATCACCGTCGCGGACTACATCGCCACCGTCGTGATGAACCGCCAGCCGGTGAATGCCCAGGACACAAAATTCCGCGAGGAACTGATCGCGGCGTTCGATGGGTTCTCCGACCGCGACGACGTGCGCGTCGTCATCCTCACCGGCTTCGGCAAAATGTTCTCCGCCGGCGCCGACATGAAAGCTCGGCCGACCGGCGATACACCCGGCGAATACTGGGCGTTCAACCGATATGTGCGGGAGATGTTCAATTCCATCCATGAATGCGCCAAGCCGGTGATCTGCGCCTGTAACGGCCCGGCCCTGGGCGCCGGATTCGGTCTGGTCGCGGCCTGCGATATCATCCTGGCGTCGGACAACGCGGTGATCGGCATGCCGGAAATCGACATCGGCCTGATGGGCGGCGCCACCATGCTGCAACAGTTCTTCGGCCGGTCCAGGGCGCGGCGGATGTTCTTCACCGGCTGGCGCGTCCCGGCGGAGGAGCTGTATCGCACCGGCGTCATCGAATGCTGCGTCCCGCTGGAGCAGTTGATGCCGGAGGCGATGAAGCTGGCAACCGAAATCGCGTCCAAAAGCCCGCTGGCGATGCGCTATGCCAAGCAGTCGATGAACGTGACGATGCACATGCCCCCCCGCGACGCCTACCGGTTCGAGCAAGGCATGACGGTCGCGCTGTCGAAATCCGAAGATGGGAAAGAAGCGCGCGCGGCATTCATCGAGAAGCGCCAGCCGAACTGGAAGGGCCGCTAGCGGCCCGACCCGGACGGCGTTTTTGCGGTTGGAGAAATCGACCGGCGCGACCGAAGGCTGATGGATCGGAGAGGGTCATAGTTCACGCGGCAGCCGTCCACGGATCGATCACGGTGAGGCCAGCGGCGATGAAGGCGCTCGTATCGCGGGAGGCAACCGCGAAAACATGCGCGGCGGCGATTGCGGCAATATAGCCATCGGGCGTGGGGAAGCCATTCCCCGCGGCACGCGCCCTGACGGCCAGGGCGGCATAGCATCGCGCCGCATTCGTATCGAACGGCAGGATTCGTGTCCCGAACAACTCCAACACGCCATCGACGGCGGCGGTTAGCCTGGCCTTGCGGCGCCCGTCGGGCAGCGCGCCGATGCCGAACAAAAGTTCCGCGATGGTGACGCTGGACAGGTAAAGCGTCTCCGCCGCCTGCGCGTCGAGCCACGCGCGAACCGTCGGCGCCGGTTCGGGTTTCATCGCCTCGGAGACAACATTGGTGTCGAGCAGGATCATTCGAAACGCAGCGGTTCGGCGGGCTTGGTGCCGTAGGCCGGTTCGAGTGCTTCGACATCGGCATTGGTAAGGCCAATCTTCCGGCTCATCTCCGCGAGTGCGGAGCCTAGACGGAGCCGCTTTTCCGGTCGCACGGCGGCTTCCAGAATGGCGCGCATTTCCGCTTCCGTGCTGCGATTCTGCTGCGCAGCCCGGACCTTCAATGCGCGATGCGCCTCGTCCGAGAGATTGCGGATTGTGACGGCGGCCATGATGGCATAACTCCAAACACGATGGCGTTGATAGCGATATATAAAAATGCTATCGAACATCAAGGGCAGGCTGCGTCCACGCGTTATGCTTGTCGCAGTGTATCCTAATCCGGCTTGCCCGGTCGGCCAGCACAGCGCGCCGAAGGCGACATTTCGCTCCGTCAGCCCGGGATTCGGGCGATGTGAGCCACAATCGCCGCCTGCACCGTTTCGATATCGCCCGACGCATCCACCAGCGCGCAGCGTTCCGGGGCAGCGGCGGCGATATCACGGAACCCTTGCCGGACGCGGGCGTGAAACCCCGCATCCAGCCGTTCATACCGATCGGCATCGCCACCGCGCTGGCGCATGCGGGCGGCGGCCACGGCTTCGGGAACGTCCAGTATCAGAGTCAGGTCCGGATCGATCCCCAACAGGCGTATCTGCGCCGCGATAAACCCCCGATCCGCGCCCTGCCCATATCCCTGATAGGCCATCGTCGAGTCGTAGAAGCGGTCGCAAATCACCCAGGTGCCGGCTTCGATCGCCGGTCGGACGGTCTTGGCGACATGCTCCGCCCGGGCGGCAAAATGCAGCAGGGTTTCAGCGCGCGGCGACCAGTCGATCGACCCGCCCAGCAACATCCCGCGCAGCAGTTCGGCGCCGGGCGATCCGCCGGGCTCGCGGGTCCGCAGCACGGATATACCGCGCGCCGTCAGCGTCCGGGCCAGTAACGCCGATTGGGTGGTCTTGCCGGCGGCCTCGCCGCCTTCCAGGGTGACGAAACGGCCCGCGATCATGTGCCGCCGACGTATTTCGACAGCACCGCCATCGCGCGTCCCGGCAGCCCCAGCCGGGGCACGTCGGCGCCGGCCATCAGCGGAACCTCCAGATGCGGCACGCCATCGCCCGCCAGGGTCAGCTTGCCCACGACGTCGCCCTTGGCCACCGGCGCCGTCAGCGGCGTGTCGAACCCGACCTTGACCGACGCCTTCTGCCGCCAGTTGCGCGGCATTGTCACAGTCACGTCCCGCCCGGTCACCAACGGCACGGAACGCGATGTACCCAGCCAAACCGGAACCTGCTCGATCGTGTCGCCGGCACTGAACAGGGTCACATCCTCGAAATTGAAGAATGCCCAGTCCATCAGCCGTTCCGACTCCTCGGCCCGTTCACGCATCGAACTCATGCCGTTCAGTACCAGGATCACCCGCCGGCCGTTGCGCTTGGAGCTTGCGACCAGTCCATAGCCGCCAGCTTCAGTATGGCCGGTCTTCAAGCCGTCAGCCGTACCCTTTTGGACCATCGGGTTGCGGTTGCCTTGCTCGATGCCATTGTATTTGAATGTTTTTTCCGAGTCGTAATGATAGTAGTCGGGAAACTCCCGGATGATGGCACCGGCCAGCGTGGCGATGTCGCGCACGCTCATGTGCTGCTCCGGATCGGGCCAGCCGGTGCAATTCTTGAAGAATGTATGGGTCAGGCCGAGTTGCTTGGCCTTCGCGTTCATCTTCTCGACGAACTGTTCCTCCGACCCGCCGATCGCCTCGGCCAGTACGATCGCCGCGTCGTTGCCCGATTGCACGATCACGCCACGGATCAGATCCTCGACCTTCACCGAACTGCCGACCGCCACGTACATTTTCGAACCCTGCATCCGCCAGGCCTTTTCGGTGACCGGCAGTTGGTCGTCCAGTTTCATACGCCCCTGTTTAAGCTGGTCGTAGAGGAGATAGATCGTCATCAGCTTGGTCATGGACGATGGCGGCATTTCCTCGTCCGCCTGCTTTTCCAGCAGCGTCGCGCCGGTATCGAAGTCTTGAATATACGCCCATCGCGCCGTGGTATCGACCGGCCCAAGCGGGGTGTCGGCAGGGGTGCCAACCGGCACCGGGACGGGTTCGCGGGCTTTGCGGCCGGCTGCGGGCGGGCGCTTCTGTTCAGCAAGCGCCGGGCCGGCCACCGCCGTCAGGGCGGATGCCAACAAGCCATATCGACGGGTCAGCATCGCGACATACCCTCCTATTGAACCACGATTCTCGCGTCAGGAATTCCGGCCGCCAGGGCGCGGTCCAGAACCGCGTCCGCCTGCGCCACAGTCGCCAGCGGCCCCACCTCGACCAGAAAGCGATTTGTCCGCCCATCGAATACAGAAACAATCCTGGTGTTGGTCCAGCCCATTTTGGCACGCTCCACGGCGGCGTACTGATACTCCTCGAACGAGTCCAGCCGCACGATTAACCGGCCGGGATTCGCCTTTGTCTGCGTCACGACTTCCGGAAGGCGCATCGGCGGCGCGGCAACGCCGGCCTGTTCGTGTGCGGCAGACGCGGCGACCGGCAGTGCGCGTCCGCTCCCCTGCCGCACGCCCGGCGGGGGCGCCAGATCGGCGGACTGGATACTGCCGCGCGGCGCGGCGGCGATGGCTAACGACGGGGCGCCGGGTAACGCTTCGGCGGCGGCATGGCTTTGGTCCGGCAACACACGCAGGCGCACGCGGGCCACGCCATCGGCGGGAATGTCCAGCAACGAAGCGGTGCGTTCCGTAATCTCCGCCAGCCGGTGCGGATCGCCGGTACCGCGATCGTTGATGCGAACCGTAACCTCCCGGCCATTCTCCAGATTGGTCAGGCGGGCGATCGCCGGAAGCTGGATCGTGGGATGGGCGGCGGCAAGCGCCGAAGCGTCGAACACTTCTCCATCGGCCGTCAGACGGGGGGAGTTGTCGCGGATAACCTGAACCAGCCCTGTTTCATCCAGATCGAACGATTCCCGCGGATAATACCAGACGTTTCCCGCTCGGTACGGCGCACCAAGGACATAATGCGGGTTCGGCGCCGGCTGCGGTGTGCAGGCGAACGTCAGCAAGGTCAGCGGCAGCAAACGCCAGCCCGGCGACAGGGCGCCCCCCCTGCTCACGCCGTCACCCCATCGCCGATCAGCCCAACCGCGAGGGCATAGTAGTCCGAGGGATTATACCGCCTGATCACATTGAAGTTGGCGAAAACCACGAACGTGTCCCCGCCGGTCCCATCCGGCGCCAGCAATCCGGCCGGCGTATCGGACCCGCCCACCCAGCGACCGTTCAACGGCCGGACCCCAGCCCGAATCCAGTCCGCCAGCGGACGCTTAGCCTCCCGCCCCGGCGCATCCAGCCCCGCGGGCACACTGACCGCCTGGCCCCAGGTTTCGCCCGGACGCCAGCCGGATCGC
>JAKBCJ010000155.1 GCA_021807975.1 Pseudomonadota bacterium
GGTCCTTGCCCTCGGCGGCCAGCAAACGTTCGACCACCATTTGCGTGGCAATGCCCGCATGGTCGGTGCCCGGCTGCCACAGCGCGTCGCGGCCCTGCATGCGGCGCCAGCGCACCAGCGTATCCTGAATTGTGAAAGTCAGCGCATGACCCATGTGCAGGCTGCCGGTGACGTTCGGCGGCGGGATCATGATGGTGAACGGTGCGGCGGCCGAGTCGGGATCGCAGGCGAAGCTGCCGGCATTTTCCCAACCTTCATACAGCCGGGGCTCGATCTCGCCCGGGGTAAACCTGCTGTCCAGTGTCATCGCTATCTCCCGCGCGACCGGACCCGACAGGGGGTATCAGCCAGCCCCGGGGTCCGCGTTATCCATTGTCAGAATTCGCCGTCAGGGCCGGCGCCCGTTATCAGGGAACCGCCCGGCCGACGACTCGCTCGATTTCGGCGCGCACCAGCCGCTCGACCACAGGGGGCAGATTGGTGTCCAGCCACTCTTTCAGAAGCGGCCGCAGTTCGGCCCGCACCATGTCCTCCAGCGTTGGGCCGCCGGCATAGACCTGCGTTGCCCGTCCCGCGGCCAGCGTACGCACCAGGCTGCCGACGGACGACGCGGCGGCGGCCGCCGCCTCCGGGGCAACCAGATCGGGGGACGGGTCTGGCAGCGCAATCGGATCGGTGGACGTTGAAGCCTCCATGGCTGGCTTGGGTGTTGCTGGCTGAAGCGGTTCGGCACGGGTGTCCGGTTCGGCCGGCTCCGGCTCCGTTGTGACGGACGGAATCATCATGGACCGATCCAGTATCAGCACATCGTCGCCGCCCGGCGCGGCAGGGTCCCCGTCCGGCGCGTCTTCCTCGTTGAGGATGCGCCGGATGGAGGCAAGAATATCCTCCATCGACGGATCCGCCCCGTCGGCGGGCGCCGTTGTTCCGTCGGGGGCCGCGCTGGCAGCCGGTGTCGCGGCGGACGGCGTTTCCGTCATCGCCCGGGTTGGCCGGTCGCGTAGTCGGACAGGCCTATCCAACGATCCTTCACAGCCTGATAATACGCGGTTTCATCATACAGCGGCACCGGCAGACGCAGGTCGCGTGCGGTCAGCCGCCCGATCGCCATTGCTACGCCGTAAGACGCGGTGATTACCTGTGCCAGATTTTGCACCAGCGTGTTGCGCGAACTCAGGAGCAACTGCGTCGCGTTCAAAACGTCCAACGTTGTCCGGCTGCCGACGATCGCCTCGCGCTCCACGCCTTCCAGGGCGATCTCATTGGCGCGAATCTGCGCCCTGGTGCTGTCCGCCGCCGCTTTGGCCGCTGTCAGCGTATCCCACGCTTGCACCGCATTTTGCACGGCGGTGCGTTTGGCATCGTCGATCAGGCGCTGGGTCTGCTGGCGTGCCTGCTTGGCCTGCCGGACAGCGGAGTATTCGGAACCGCCCTGATACACTGGCACCGACACCTGTGCGAGAACCTGATAGCCGTTAGTGGCGGAACTGCGCCCACCCGGGTTCTGCTGCTGGAACGTTTGGCCCTGGACGCTGACCTGGGGCATCAAAGCCGCAAAGGCGACATCGACGGCATCCTTGGCCGCCGCATCGTTGAACAGGGCCGCGACCACATTCGGGTTGTTCTGGGCCGCGACGACCGAGGCTTCCTGTTCGCTGTGCACGGGCAGGTCCAGCGGTTGCGGCGGGGCCAGGTCATCCGGCGGGAAGACGCCGATATATTGCTGGAACGTACCGCGGGCCGTGGCCAGACTGCCGACGGCGGTTTCCCGCGTGGCCCTGGCACCTTCCAGCGCGGCCTCCGCCTGGGCGACGTCGGTGCGGGTGATTTCGCCGACACGGAAGCGGTCGTTGGTAGCCTGCAACTGCTTGGCGAGCACTTGTTCGTTATTGATTTGCAATTCCAGCAACTGCTTCGCCTGGATCACCCCGACATAGGCGCTGACGGCGTTGTTGAAGCTGGTCTCCTCCTGCGCGATCAGCATCGCCCGTTCGGCCATGACCTGGCTTTTGGCGCGATTGACGCTGCCTTCGACTTTACCGCCCGTATAGACGTTCTGGGTGACCGTCGCGGTGGCGTTGGCAATATCCCGTTGCATAGGCGTATTGAAATAAAACCGGTTCGTGCCGAAATACGACAGCGCCCGTGACAAGCCATCGCCATATCCCGCCGAACCGGCCAACGCCACGTTTGGACGCCAACCGGCCAACGCCGCTGGCACATTTTCGTCGGTTGCCCGCAGCTTGGCGCGTTCGGCCTGCAACGCCGGCTGATTGGCATAGGTCGCTGCCAATGCCTCCATCAGCGTGTGCGGAGCTACAATGTTGGGTCCTTTCGCTGCCGCGGCATGCGCCGGCGGCTTCGCCTTCTTCGCCGCCGTTGTTTCCTTTGCTGCTTTTGCTGGCGCATCCGCCCCTGGTTGCGGAGGCGTTTGGGCACCAGCGGACGCGGCAATGGCGGCGACGCTGAAACTGGCCAGCAAAACGGAACGCAAACCCATTAGAAACCCTTTTCACAAGACCGTCCGCCCGATGGGCGAGCATATCTCTCAGACGTCGTGCCATCCGATCGGCGGTCGAGCGACGGGCCGATCACCGCACTAGATTCGCCACAACAGCGCGGCAATGTCCAGCTTGACGTTCGCGGCCGGCCGACACGCGCGGTTCAGAACGCGAAGGCTGGCGCCTTCCGGAACGACGGGATTACCGGAGTCGCGCAATCGAACAAGGGCGAAATTCCCAAACCGGCCGGCGTTGCCTCGGCGATCACAGCCCGCGTGGTACGGTCGGACGTGGCGATAACGGTCATGATCCGCCCGGTTTCCCGGTGAGTCTGGCCGGCCAGCGCGGCGGGAATTTCCGGCACCGCGCCTTCGACCAGGATCAGGTCGTAAGGACCTTGCGAAGCCCATCCAGCGGACAAAGGCCCCGAAACCAGCCTAACGCCGGGTGCGTGGACAGGCAGTATCGCCGCGGCCATGGCCAACAGCCCGGGGTCTTCCTCCAGCGCGGTGACGCGGCATCCGCACGCGGCCAGAACCGCGGCGCCATAGCCGGTGCCTGCCCCGACCACCAGCACCCGCTCCTCGCTGGCAAGCGAAGCAGCCTGCAGCAGCCTGGCGAACACCATCGGTTCCATCAGAAAGCGGCCGTTGCCCAGCGGCACATCTTCATCCGCGTAGGCCAGGGCCTGCACGCCGGGCGGCAGAAACTGTTCCCGCGGCAGGGACCGCATGGCGGCCAGGACACGCGGATCCGTCACCCGGTTGGGGCGGATCTGGCTGTCAACCATATATTTGCGGGCATCGGCGAAAGTCTCGGCTTGGGTTGCCATGGCGTCACTCAGCTTGTTGGGCGCGCCCCTTATAGACACCGAGGTCCGCGCCGCAAAGCCATCGTTCGCCCGAGCTGGCGTTTAAGCCGCGTCCTCTCGCCGGTCACGGATTTTCACATAGGCCAGCTTTGCGTGTTCATCGCAATAGGGTTTGCCCGCGGCCGACATGTCGTCGCAAAACCGGAAGCTCTTGGTCCCCGGATCGCCGATCGGCCAGCAGCAGGTCGGCGCGGACCGGCGAACCTGAACCGGGGGGTGAGACGGTGCCGGGCGAGGGGCGGGTCCGATCGCGACGGCGGGGGCAGCCGGCTTGGGGACTTCCACCGTGACGGGGCGGATCGGTTGCACATTGGTAACCGCAGGGGTAACCGCGGGCGCGGCTTCATCCGCTGTTACCGCGGCGGCGACCGCGCCGGCGCTGGCCGCTTCGACGCTGGTCGCGGTGGTCACGGGCACCGGGCTGCCGGTCCTGACGGCGATGGACATAACCGCACTGGTTGGATCGGCGCTGGCCAGCGGCGGCAGGGTCGGGCCCGCCATCCGCGGGATGGCCGGGGGCCGTTCGGCAACCGCCTTGCTGTCGCGCCGAATGGGGGAAGGACGTGCATCCAGCTCAAGCCGATGGGCTTTGCCGACGATCGCATTTTTGGAGACGCTCAGGCGCCGACCGATTTCCGCCGTGGACAAACCCTGAGCCCAGAGGTCCCTCAACACACGGATCGTTTCATCGTCCCATACCATATGCTGGTCCCCCTCAGGCGCTGCATACTAAATACAGTATGAGTCAGGCGGACCCCTGGCAATCGAAGATTCGCCGGCCGACACAGAATCCTGTGGACAACCCGGGACTCCGACGCAAAATACAGGGATGGTCGCCGGATCGTCGGTTTAGCCGAACGGGCGGCAACCGAATGCCGCCGATCGGTACAGCCTCTATTCGTTGGCGGATGCAAGATAGTTCATTGCCGCTTGCACCCCGCCTTCCCGGTGCGGAATGCCGGCGGCGCGCAGGCCCATTTCCACACCCGTCAGCGTGCCAGTGAACGACAGCACGCCCAGATCGCCCATATGGCCAATGCGGAACACTTTGTCCTCGATCCGGCCGAGCCCGTTGCCGAGCGCCATGTTGAACCGGTCCAGGATGATGTTGCGCAGATTGTCCGCGCTGTGCCCGTCCGGCACCCGGATGGCGGTCACGCCGGGGGCATAAGCGCTCGGATCCTGGCATTGCAGCTCCAGGCCCCAGGCGGCGACCGCCATGCGGGTTGCCCGGGCGTAGCGGTCGTGACGGGCGAAGACGTTCGGCAGGCCTTCCTCGGCCAGCATGTTCATCGCTTCGTTCAATGCAAACAGCAGGTTGACCGCCGGGGTGTACGGGAAATACCCGGTTTTGTTGGACGCAACCAACGGCTCCCAATCCCAATAGCTGCGGCGGGTCCCCCCGACGCGCGCGGCGGCCAGGGCCTTACCGCTGATCGCCGTGAACGACAGGCCGGGCGGAACCATCAGCCCCTTTTGCGAGCCGGCGATAGTGACATCCACGCCCCATGCGTCGTGCCGGTAATCGGCGCACCCCAACGAGGAAATCGCATCCACCATCAGCAGGGCAGGATGCTTGGCCCGGTTCATCGCTTCGCGAACCGCGCCGATGTCGGTCATGCAGCTTGTCGAGGTCTCGCTGTGTACTGCGCAGACTGCTTTGATCCGGTGTTCGCTATCCTGGCCCAGCGCCTGCCCGATCGCTGCCGGGTCGGCACCGCGCCGCCAGTCGGTTTCCAGTGCCACGACGTCCACACCCAGCCTCGATGCCATCTGTTCCCACAAGTGGGAGAATTGGCCGGTGCGGCTGATGAGAATACGGTCGCCGGGTGCCAGCGTGTTGGCCAGGGAAGATTCCCACGCGCCGGTCCCGGACGCCGGGAAAATGCCGATGGTGGCGGCTTCGGTCTGGAACACGCCGCGCAGCTTGCCGATGATCTCCCGCCCCAGGGCGCCGAATTCCGGACCGCGGTGATTTATGGCGTTGCGGTCCATCGCGCGCAGCACGCGATCTGGTATGTTGGTCGGCCCTGGCGTTTGCAGGAAGTGCCGGCCGGAAACAAATTTCGACATTGGGAATGTACCCTCCAAGGGGCGGGTAACAACCATGCCGCGCCCCGGTTTGCAACAACGATAGCGAATAGGTGGGCTGTGCCAGGGCTTCGGGTAGGTTATGGAATGGGGAAATCGCAGGGAGTAAAGGCCATGGCTTCGTTGATCGTGACGGTTGTCGGTCCGGATCGCCCGGGACTGGTGCGGGCACTCGCCGAGGCCGTGGACGCCGCCGGCGGCAGTTGGCAGGAAAGCCGAATGGCCCGATTGGCCGGGCAGTTCGCCGGCATCGTGCTGGTAGAGGCGCCGGAGGGTCTGATCGAAGACCTGCGCGCGCTGGAGAGGCAGGGGCTGCGCGTTACGGTCCAGCCAGGCACCGCCGCCCCGGCCGTTGCCGTGGCGGCGCGGCTGGCGGTGGACGTCGTCGGCAACGACCGTCCCGGGATCGTGCGCGATATCTCGCGGGTGTTGGCCAGCCACGGGGTGAACATCGAGGAACTGACCACCGGCGTCGCCAGCGGCTCGTTCAGCGGCGAGGCGTTGTTTAAGGTAACAGCACTGGTGCGACCGCCCAACGATGCCGCCGTGGAGCTGGTCAGAACGGGGCTGGAGGCGCTGGGCAACGAGCTGATGGTGGATATTCAGGCGATCGGACAGGCGTAAGCGGTATCATGCAGTCTGAGCGGCGACGGAGCGGAAACGGCGCAGCGCGAGCCAGAAAAACAGGCCGCCGATCGTGGCGGTAGCCAGGAACCGCGGCCAAACGACCGAAAGACCCGCACCGCGATAGAGTATCGCTTGCGCGAACGATACGAAATGCGTGGAGGGAGATATCTGCACGGCGATCGCCAGCCAATGCGGCATGCTTTCCAATGGGGTGTTACTGCCGGACAGCATATTCATTGGCATGTAGATCAGCATGTACAGCAGACCAAGCTGGGGCATCGAGCGCGCGACCGTTCCCATGAAGATCCCGATGGCGGTCGCGAAGAAAAGATAGATCACCACCCCGACCATGAACAAAGGAATGGAGCCGGCGATCGGAATCCCCAGAATGGCCTTCACCACGATGTAAAGCGAAAGCCCGGTTGCGACGGTTATCACCAGGCCGTTCGCCCAAACCTTGGACATCGCGATCTCGAACGGCGTCAGCGGCATCACCAGCAAATGGTCCATCGTGCCGTGCTCGCGCTCTCGGACGATGGCGGCGCCCGACAGGATGATGGCCAGCATGGTCACGTCGTTGATGATGCCCATGACGCTGCTGAACCAGGCCGTCGTCGCGTTCGGATTGAAGGCGATATGCACCACCAGGTTGACGGGCGAGAGTTGCGTGTGCTCCGCCTTTGACATGAAGCCGGCGATTTCGGCCGTGATGATCTGCTGCGCGTAGCCCGCCCCAAGCCCTGCCTGGACCACCGCCGTGGCATCGACATTCACCTGCAGGTCCGGCCGGCGCCCACCGAGGACATCGCGTTGAAAATGCGGCGGTATATCCACCACGAAGGTGAAGGCCCCGGCGTTCATCTTTGGCACGATATCCGCCTCGGCGATCATCCGCGGCGGCTTGAAATAGGGCGGCAGGAACGCATGCGCGATCCGCCGTGAGAGTTCGGAGTTGTCCTCGTCAACGATGGCGATCGACGCATTATGCAGTTCCTGCGCGCTGCTGCGCGCCTGCATGGTCACGGCGAACGAGAACGCATAGATCACCAGCCCCAACAGTACGAAGTCATGCGAGAAGCTGCGAAGTTCTTTGGTACCGAGCCAAAAGATGTTGGCGATTTTGCGCATCTAACGCTCTTGCTTGCGCAGCAGCATGCGATTCAGCAGCAGCAGGATTGGGACGAACACGGCCAGCGCCGCGAGATCGGGCGCCAGATCGGCAAACCTCAGCCCCTTGGTGAACGTCCCGACGCTGATCGGAACGAAATAGCTCATTGGGAACGCCCGGCCCATCAGTTGCGCACTGCCGGCCAGCGATGCCACCGGGGTCATCATGCCGGAGAACTGTACGGCCGGAAGAACAGTCAGAATCGCGGTGCCGAACAAGGCCGCGATCTGCGTCTTGGTGAAGGCAGAGATCAGCATCCCATACGCCGTGGTCGTCGTGACGTAGATCAGCGCGCCCAATAACAGCACCGGGAAACTGCCGGTCAACGGCACCCTGAAGATAAACAGCGCCATGATGCACATCACGGCGAAATTGATCATCGCGACGCCAATATACGGAAGCTGCTTGCCCACCAGGAACTCAATCCGTGTAACCGGTGTCACGTAAAGATTGGTGATCGAACCCAGCTCCTTTTCGCGCACCACCGCCAGCGCGGTTAAAATCGCTGGAAACAGGGCCAGCAACAGCGAGATGATGGTGGGCACCATCGCGTACATGCTTTCGAAGTCTTGATTGTATTTGAATCTGATTTCGATATCCGCGGGCGGTGGTGCTGCTGGCACGGTTGTCCTGACGGCCGGATCCGTCAGATATGTCTGGTGCATGCCTTCCAGGTAGCCGCGTATCGTTTGTGCGCGAAACGGCATTGCCCCGTCCACGGTGGCGCTGACCCATGTCGGGCGGCCTCGCGCGATATCGCGGCCGAAACCGGGCGGAATTTCGATAGCCGCGGAAACGGCGCCGTCTTTCAGGCGCCGCTCCAAATCGGCGTAGTCGATCAGCGGTGACTCCTCGATAAAGTAAGTAGAACCCCTCAGTTCCTCCAAATACGCCCGGCTTTCCGGCGTCTGATCCCGGTCGAGCACCGCGAACGACAGATTGTTCACGTCGGTGGAGATGCCGAAGCCGAACACCAGCATCAGCAACGTGGTGCCGAACAACCCGAAACTCAGACGGATCGGGTCGCGCAACAGTTCCAGCGTTTCGCGGATCGTATAGGCAAACAGCCGGCGGAGGCTGAACCACCGCCTGATGTGTGTTCGTGGCTGTTCGGCGCAGCCCGGGGGCGCTGCCACCGATGCGGTGCGCGGGCCGGAAGCCTGTTCCAAAAAGCCGATGAACGCGTCTTCCAGATTGGCCGCGCCTCGCGCGGCGATCAGGCGCGCCGGCGTATCGGTCGCCAGCACACGGCCGGAGTCCATCAGCGAAACCCGGTCACAGCGCTCCGCCTCGTTCATGAAGTGCGTGGAGACGAAAATGGTAACATCCTGGTCGCGGGACAGTTCGATCAGCAGTTCCCAGAACCGGTCGCGGGCCAGCGGATCAACGCCCGAGGTGGGTTCGTCCAGGATCAGCAGTTCCGGCTCATGGACGATCGCCACCGCCAGCGACAGCCGCTGGCGAATCCCCAACGGCAGGTCCAGGGCGCGATGCGTCAGGTAATCGGCCAGGCCGAACCGATTTACCAGATAGGCGATGCGCGCCTGCGCCTTGTCGGCGGCCAAATGGTAGAGATGCGCGTGCAGTGTCAGGTTCTGCCTCACGGTCAGTTCGGTATAGAGCGAGAACGACTGCGACATGTAGCCGACGCGGCGGCGCAGCGTCATGTCGGTGGTGTCGAGCGGCTGACCGAACAGCAGGGCCGCTCCTTCGGTTGCCGGCAACAGGCCGGTGAGCATCTTCATGGTTGTCGTCTTGCCGCAGCCATTGGAGCCCAGAAATCCAAAGATTTCCCCGCGTCCAATGGTAAAACTGACCTTATCGACGGCGGTGAAATCGCCAAACCGGCAGGTGATATCGTTTGCGACGATCACCGGATGCCCATCGGGGTTGCGCCATGGGGGGATCTCGATCGCCTTGTGACCGGCCCGCTGTTCCGCCGGCAAAAGAGCGATGAAGGCGTCCTCCACCGTCGCACCCCCGGTGGATGCTTTCAGCTCGGACGGCGACCCAACCGCCAGTACCCGGCCCTCGTTCATCGCGACCAGCCAGTCAAACCGTCCAGCTTCCTCCATGTATGCCGTCGCGACCATCAGGCTCATGCCCGGGCGCCGTGACCGCATAACCTCGATCAACTCCCAGAACTGGCGGCGGGACAGCGGATCGACGCCCGTGGTGGGTTCGTCCAGAATCAGCAGGTCCGGATCGTGGATCAATGAACAGCAAAGCCCCAGCTTCTGGCGCATGCCGCCGGAAAGCTTGCTGGCGGCGCGGTCAGCAAACGGCCTCAGCCCGGTAGCGTGCAGCAACTCCGCCGTGCGCCATGCCCGTTCGGAAGCCGATTGCCCGAACAGGCGGCTGAAAAACGCTATGTTTTCAATGACGCTCAGGTCGGGATACAGGTTCTTGCCCAGACCTTGCGGCATATAGGCGATGCGTGGGCAGACCTCGGATCGGTAACCCGCATCGGCCATATCGCCGCCCAGAACCTGAACGGTGCCGGATTGAATCTGCCGGGAACCGGCGATCAGGCTCAGCACCGAGGATTTACC
>JAKBCJ010000156.1 GCA_021807975.1 Pseudomonadota bacterium
TTTGCGGTTTTCGGAGATCAGGCCATCGACCGACACGCGAACGATGTGGGGGCCGGAGGGACCGATACCCGCACCCTTCAATCCGACCAACACCGCCACGACGACGGTGAGGACGGAAAACACCCGCCAAAAGACGAGGCGGCGCTTGAGGCGCCGCCTGTCCAGTAGCAGATCGGTTTCCAGCGACATAAGCCGCTGTCGGCCTTAGCTGTCTTGAGCGAGTTGGTTGCGGCGACGGATCGCGGCACCCAGGATATCGCCCAGCGAGGCACCGGAGTCGGACGAACCGAATTCGGCCATCGCGATCTTCTCTTCCTCGACTTCCTTGCCCTTGATGGTCAGCGTCAGCTTGCGCGACTGACGATCGACCGCGGTGATCTTCGCATCGACCTTTTCGCCGACGGCGAAGCGGTCGGGACGCTGATCCCCCTTGTCACGGGCCAGTTCGGCGCGGCGGATGAAGCCGGTCAGCACGTCGTTGACCTTCACTTCGATGCCGTTGGCCTGAACCGCGCTAACGACACAGGTCACGACATCGCCCTTGTGGACGCTATCGAGAATGGTCGCGGCCGGATCGTCACGCAGTTGCTTGATGCCCAGGCTGATGCGCTCTTTCTCGACATCGACGTCGAGAACCTTGGCCTTGACCATCTGGCCCTTCTCGTAGCCGGCCATCGCGGTTTCGCCCGCATCGTCCCAGGACAGGTCGGACATGTGGATCATGCCGTCGATGTCCGCGGACAGACCGATGAACAGGCCGAATTCCGTGATGTTGCGGATTTCGCCCTCGACCTCGGAGCCGATCGGATGCGTCTCGACGAACTCTTCCCACGGGTTGCGCTGCACCTGCTTGAGGCCCAGCGAAATCCGGCGCTTGGAGCTGTCCACGTCCAGCACCTGAACATCGACTTCCTGGCTGGTGGAAACGATCTTGCCCGGATGGACGTTCTTCTTGGTCCAGGACATTTCCGACACGTGAACCAGGCCCTCGACCCCCGGCTCCAGCTCCACGAAGGCGCCGTAGTCGGTGATGTTGGTGACGCGGCCGGAGTATTTCGCGCCGGGCGGGTATTTGGCGGCAACGCCTTCCCACGGATCGGCTTCCAACTGCTTCATGCCCAGGCTGATGCGCTGGGTGTCGGAGTTGAAGCGGATCACCTGCACCTTGACCTGCTGACCGATGGTCAGGGCCTCGGACGGGTGATTGATGCGGCGCCAGGCGATATCGGTGACATGCAGCAGACCATCGACGCCGCCCAAATCGACGAACGCGCCATAATCAGTGATGTTCTTGACCACGCCATCCAGGATCATGCCTTCCTTGAGGCCCTGGATCAGCTCACTGCGCTGCTCCGCACGAGTCTCTTCAAGAACGGCGCGGCGCGAGACAACGATGTTGCCACGGGCGCGGTCCATCTTGAGGATCTGGAAGGGCTGCGGGGTGCCCATCAGCGGGCCGACGTCGCGCACGGGGCGGATATCGACCTGGCTGCCGGGCAGGAACGCGACCGCGCCGCCGAGATCGACTGTGAAGCCGCCCTTCACGCGCCCATAGATCGTGCCATCGACGCGCTTCTGCGCTTCGAACGCCTTTTCCAGGTTGGTCCACGCCTCTTCGCGGCGGGCCTTTTCACGCGACAGGATGATCGCGCCGTCGCGGTCTTCATACCGCTCGACATACAGTTCGATCATGTCGCCGGGCTTGACGTCCGGCTTGGCGCCGGGCGGGCCGAATTCCTTAAGGGCAACGCGGCCCTCGGACTTCAGGCCGACATCGACGATGGCGAATTCGTCGGTCAGACGAATGACGCGGCCGGTGACGACGGAGCCGTCAAAGCCAGTGTCTGTGCCGAGTGTCTCGTCAAGCAGGGAGGCGAAATCCTCGCCCCGGAAATGGTCTTGCGCGGCGTCTTGAGCGCGCGCGGTGGCGGATGCTGCCATGAGGTAAGTTTGTTCCGTTACGGATGCCCGGGCTGCCCGGTGAGTGCCGTGGTGTGCGCGCTGCCCTTGGGCTAGCACGTCTTGCCCGCGTCGCTGTGGGCGCGGGCCGGGTGAAGCGATGATGCGGCTGTATAACTTGTTACCGCAGGAGTTGAGATAGAGATTTCGTGAGGAGAGTCAAGCGTTGGGCGCGATTCCGAGGTTACGGCTGGGTGAAGGTTGGTGGCGGTGGCCGGTTGTAGGGTGGTTTGGCCGGCTGGCTTTTGTTGGGGCGCCCGATCCGAGGCGTCTAACGTTCGTCCCAAAAGCTGACGCCATACTCGCCTGACTTCGAACGCCAGATGACGCTGGCGGAGACGATCATGCGTGAGAACCGGGATATCCTGCGGGCCTTGGCAAAATGACTGCCTGGAAATGGATCGACCCGAAGACAGTCCAGGCGGTGCATGAATATCAACTGGCCGAACATGGCGGTTTGGATGGCGTGCGGGACGGGGGGCTTGTTGAGTCGGCCCTGGCCCGTCCGCACAATCTGGCGGCATATGGAGAGCCTGACGCGGCCGATCTTGCCGCCGCCTATGCCTATGGGCTGGCGAAAAATTATGGATTTTCCGACGGCAGCAAACGCACGGCCCGGGTCGCCGCTCCGCCTTTTTCTGGCTGATAACGGGTACGCGTTACGGTTCGACGGCACTGACGCCGTACGGATGGTCGAAGCGCTGGCCGCGGGGACGCTAAATGAGGCTGAAGTGGCGGCGTGGTTCCGGGCAAGGATAGTTTAGGCCGGGCAGGGTCACCGACCACGACTCGCAGTGCCGGTCATGGAAAAGGCGTGGATGGCGGACATGCACCCGCCATGACGGCTTCCACGCGCCGCAGCTTCCACCCGCGCGGCTATTTCGTCACAGCCCCGCTAAGACACCGCCGCCAGAACCGCCTCGCAGACCCGATCGACATCCTGGTCGGTCAGGTCGGGATGGATCGGCAGCGCCAAAATCCGTCCCGCCAGATCCTCCGACACCGGCAGGGCCGAACCATCGTGCTGGCCGCTGTAGGCGGGTTGGCGATGCAGCGGGCGGGGGTAATAGATCGCCGTCGGCACGCCGTCCGCCTTCAGCGCGGCCTGGGTGCGGTCACGCGCGGCCTCATCCGGCAGCAGGATCGCATAGATCGCCCAGGCGCTGGTGCTGTTGTCCACGCGCTTCGGCGTGACCACCGCGTTGCCCAGGCGCTGGTCGTAAACCCGGGCGATGCGCTCGCGGGCCCGCAGTTCCTCGGGGAACACCGCCAGCTTCGCCAGCAGCACCGCGGCCTGCATCGAATCCAGGCGACCGTTCATGCCGGTGCGCAGGACCTCATACCGTGTCTTGCCCTCGCCATGCGTGCGCAGGCTGCGGTACAGGTCGGCGCGGTCGTCGGACTCGGTAAACAGCGCGCCACCATCGCCATAGGCACCCAGGGGCTTGGACGGAAAGAAGCTGGTCGCGGTCGCGTCGGCTTGGGTACCGAGCATCTTGCCGTGCAGGGAGCCGCCGAAGCTTTGGGCGAGATCGTCCAGCAGGAACAGGTCGAAGCGGCGGGCGATATCCACCAACGCGGGCCAGTCCGCGGGCTGGCCGAACAGGTCCACCCCGACAATCGCCCGGGGTTTCAGCTTGCCTTCCGCGCGCACCTTTTCGATTCGCCGCACCAGATGGGCGGGGTCGATCTGGAACGTGCGTGGATCGACATCGACGAACACCGGGGTCGCACCCAGCACCAGTGGCACCTCGGCTGTGGCGGTGTAGGTGAAGGCCGGCAGGAACACCGCGTCGCCGCGGCCGATCTCTTCCGCCATCATCGCGATTTGCAGCGCGTCGGTGCCGGAGCTGACGCTGACGCAATGCTTCGCGCCGCAGAACTTTGCCAGTTCGGCTTCCAGTTCGCGGACCTCGGGGCCCAGGATGAACTGGCAATGCTCCAGCACCGTGTCCAGCCGGCGGCGCAGATCGGCGGCGATGCGGGCCTGCTGGGCCTTCAGATCCAGGAACGGAATGGGTTGTTTCATGGCAATCTCGATTCAGGCGCGAATTTCGCCGGCGGAGCCGTCGATGTTGTGTTCGAATTCGGGGATCAGGCGACCGAGCAGTGTGAGGGCGAGTTTGACCTGGCCGGCTTTGCAGGCGTTGCTGATTTCGTCGATCGCGCGGCCGACGATGGCGGGGTCGGCAGTGCGCGGGGACGCCATCAGCAGCCCCGGATAACCGGTCGGGACGGGGGGTTCCTTGCCGTGGAACAACTCCTCGAACAGTTTTTCCCCCGGACGCAGGCCGGTGAAGCGGATTTCGATGTCCTGTTCGGGCTGCAGGCCAACCAGGCGGATCATTTGCCGGGCGAGATCGACGATCTTCACCGGTTCGCCCATGTCCAGCACGAAGATGCCGCCGTTCTCCCCCGATGGCAGGGATGCGCCGCCGACCCCCAGAACGCTGGCTTGCAGCACCAAACCGACAGCCTCCCGCACCGTCATGAAATAGCGTTGCATGTCGGGATGGGTGACGGTCAACGGCCCGCCGCGCGCAAGCTGGCGTTGGAACAGCGGCACGACGGACCCGGTTGACCCCAGCACGTTGCCGAAGCGGACGGTGATGCAGCGCATGCCGTGGTGTGCGGTTCGGGCGGTGATATCCAACGCCTGACAGTACATCTCCGCGAGGCGTTTGGAGGCGCCCATGACGCTGGTCGGGTTCACCGCCTTGTCGGTCGAGATCAGCACCATCGCCAGCGCGCCGGCTGCCCTGGCGGCATCGGCGACATGGCGGGTGCCGGCGGCGTTGGTGGCCATGCCCTCCAGCGGGTTGGCCTCCACCATCGGGACGTGTTTCAGCGCGGCGGCGTGGAACACCAGTTCAGGCCGGTGTTCCTCGAACACCGCCCTGATTCGCGCTTCGTCGCGAATGTCGGCGATCAGGGTGCGGCGGTTTACGCCGGGGTGGGTTTCGGCAAGTTCCAGGTCGATCTGCCACAGGGCATATTCGCCGTTATCCAGCAGGATCAGCGTGCCGGGGCCGAACGCGGCGACCTGGCGGGCGAGTTCGCTGCCGATGGTGCCCCCTGCGCCGGTGACGATGACGCGCCGGCCCTGGATCAGGCGCGCCATGCCGTCGCGGTCCAGCGGGACTTGCGGGCGGTTCAGCAGATCCTCGATCGCGACGGGGCGGAGTTCGACGGGGCGCGGCTTGTCCGGATTGGCCAGCGCGGTCGGGCGCGGGGCCTGACGGACCTGGATGCCGAATCGGTCGGCTTGCGCGACGACCAGGGCAAGCCGGGCGCCGGCTAGTTCGGGGGTTACGAAGACCAATGTGCCGGGCAGGCGGTCCTCGGATTGCAGTTGTTCAAGCACGGCGGCGGCGTCATCAAGCGAGCCGAGGATGCTGTGGCCCTGAATGCGCCGCCCGGTCTGGCGGTCGGAGGATGCCAGCAATCCCTCCACCTTGAACGCCTGCCGCCGGTCCTGCGCCAATGCTCGGATGAACAGGTCGGCATCCTCGATACTGCCCACCAGAAGGATGGAAGCGGCGTCGAGCTGGGGGGATTTCGGGGCAGGGCGGCCGCGCCGCCAGCGATAGAACACGCGGGGGGCGCCGAGGAACAGCAGCAAGGTCAGCGCCAGGATAACCGGGAAGCCGGGATTGGGCGATGCGGCGCCGGTCAGTGCGGTGGCGACGGCGAAAAGAAGGGCGGCCAGGGCGGCGCTGGCGGCGACGGTCAGCAGGTCGCCGATCGCGGCAAAGCGCCAGTATTGCAGCGGCAGCCGGAATGGGATGCCCGCCAGAAGCAGGCAGAGCACACCCAGCGGGATATCCCAGAACGGATGCCAAGCGAACGCGGCCGGATCAGCGAGCCAACGCGCCACCGGCACCGATAGAGCCGCCATGCCGCCATCGAGGGCGACATTAACGGCGATGCGAATCCATGAACGCGCCGCAGCCATGGGCGAGGGTATAGCGCGGGTCGGCGCGGGGGGATAGCACTGGTTCGGGCAATGGGCCGACGCGCCGGGCCGGCTTGCCTGGAAACGGCAAATTGGTCATATGGCAAGTGTTACAACTTTCCCCGCGATCAACGCGGGCGCCCGGGAGGACGATACCATGAATTCGACACGCCGCACCTTGATCGGGGGCGCTGCCGCACTTTCGCTCGCTCCGATGGCTCGTTTGCGTGCGCAAGGCCGAACCAAAGTGACCATCGGCGTGCTGACCGACCTGTCCGGCACCTATCGCGACAATACCGGCCCGCTGTCGGTGGCCGCCACCCGGCTCGCGGTGGAAGAAATGCGGCCGCATCTGGATTGCGACGTTGAGGTGATTGCCGCCGATCATCAGAACAAGCCCGACGTGGCGGCGTCGATCGCCCGCCAGTGGTTCGACAGCGGCGTGGATGTAGCCGCTGACGTGCCGACTTCATCGGTGGCGCTGGCGGTGGCGCAGGTGGCCCGGGACAAGGACAAGCTGATGCTGAATGCGTCGGCGGCGGCGTCGGCGCTGACCGAAGAACAGTGCAGCCCCAACACGATCGTCTGGAGCTTCGACACCTATGAAAACGCGGTTTCCACGGGCGGGGCGATGATGGCGCAGGGCTTCAAGTCCTGGTTCTTCATCACCGCGAATTATGCGTTCGGCCAGTCGCTGGAGAACCTGACGTCCGCCGTGGTGAAGAAGGGCGGTGGGGAGATCAAGGGCGTTGTGCGCTATCCGTTCCCTGACACCACCGACTTTTCTTCTTTTCTTGCACAGGCGCAGGCCAGCGGTGCAAGCGTTGTGGGGTTCGCTAATGCCGGCGTGGATGCCGAAAACTGCATCAAGCAGGCGGCTGAGTTCGGTCTGAACAAGACCATGAAATTGGCGCCGCTGTTGATGTTCATCCAAAATCCCCACGCTCTGGGGACGCAGATTTGCGGCGGACTGACGACCACGGAAACATTCTACTGGGATATGAACGACCGCACGCGGGCGTTCACCAAGCGGTTGCTGGCGAACTTCAAGGAAAATAATTACCCGAACCAGGCGCACGCCAGTTCCTACAGCTCCACGCTGCATTACCTGAAGGCGGTTCGGGCGATGGGTGGTGCGGCGGCGAAGAAAAGCGGCCGGGCGGCGGTTGCGAAGATGAAGTCGATGCCGACCGATGACGATGCGTTCGGGGTGGGCTCGATCCGGGCGGACGGGCGTGGGGCTTTCCCGGCCTATCTGTTCGAGGTGAAGACACCGGCTGAAAGCAAAGGCGAATGGGACCTGTATAAGCTGGTGCGTACCACGCCGGCCAGCGAGGTGCTGCATCCGCTGAACCCGAAATGCAAATTCCCGGTGGGGTGAGGCCGGCGCGTCATGGTTCGGGTTCGTCCCGGACCATGACGATTGGATTCGATTACTCCGCCACTGCGACCGCGCTGGGCTGCCGGGCGATCCGCAGCACCATCAGCGCGGCCATCAGGCAGGCGAGGCCGCTGGCCAGGAACGCCGGGACATAGCTGCCAGTCAGGTAGCGGGTTTCTCCCGCGCCGAACGCGGCCAGGGCGCCGCCGATCTGATGGCCGGCTACGATCCAGGACACGATCACCGGCGCGTCTTTCCTGCCGAAAACCTGGTTGGTCAGAGTGACCGTGGGCGGCACGGTGGCGACCCAGTCCAGCCCATAGAAGGCGGCGAAAATCGACAGGCTGATCACGTCGAAATGGGTGAATGGCAGCGCTACCAGCGATAATCCGCGCAGGCCGTAATACCAGAACAGCAGAACGCGCGAATCAAAACGGTCGGTCAGGTAGCCCGATGCCGTGGTACCCACCAGATCGAACACGCCCATCGCGGCGAGCAGGCCGGCGGCGCTGACCTCCGGAATGCCGTGATCCATGCAGAACGGGATCAGGTGAGTCGCGACCAGCCCGTTGGTGGAAAAGCCGCACACCGCGAAGGTGGTGAACAGCAGCCAGAAATCGACCGACTTCGCGCCCCGGATCAAGCCGCTGACCGCGATGGCGAAAGGATTGCCCGACAGCGGCGGCAGGTCGACTATGTCCGTCGATCCAAACGGGGGGATGCCGATCGCGGCGGGGCTTTCCGGCAGCAGCAGCACCACCACCGGGATCAGCGCGAGGATCGTGCAGGCGACAACGATCGGCGCGATGTGCCAGGTGTGGGAGACAACCAGACTGGCCAGCAGCGGCAGGAAAACCAACTGGCCGGACGCATTGCCGGCGGTCAGCAGGCCCACGACCAGGCCGCGGCGCTGCACGAACCAGCGGTTGGCGATGGCGGTGGCCAGTCCGACCATGCCGGCACCGGACCCCAGGCCGACCAGCACGCCCCAGGTGAGATAAAGCTGCCATATCCGGGTAACAAAGGCACTGCTGCCGGCGCCCAGCACCAGCAGGACCATCGAGCCCAGCACCGTGCGCTTCAGGCCGATGGTCTGGATCAGCCCGGCGGCGAATGGCCCGACCAGGCCGAACAGCAGGATGTTGAGCGACACCGCGCCCGAAATTGCCGCCGCGTTCCAGCCGAAAGCCTGTTGCAGGGGCACGATCAGCACGCCGGGCGTGGCGCGCACGCCGACCGAGGCCAGGATGACGACGAACATCACTGCCAGCACGATCCAGGAATAATGCAGCCGCCCGGCGAACAGGCGGGAGATCGTGTTCGGTCCCATCGAAATACGCTCCGGAATTCTTGCATTCAAGATGACGTTCGTCATATGGATGGTCAAGTGGTAATATGACGACCGTCAGACCAAAGGGGGGTCATGCAATGGCCGAACCAGCAAACCGAAGGGCGGAAACCCGCGAAAAAATCCTGACTGCCGCCGGCCAGTTGTTCCGCGAGCATGGCATCGACGGCGTCGGAGTCGATGCCGTCATGAAGCAGGCGGGGCTGACGCACGGCGGCTTTTACCTGCATTTCGCGTCGAAGGAAGCCCTGGCGGCCGAGGTTACCCAAACGCTGCTGCAACGGGCGGCGGAACAATGGCAGGCGCTGAGTCAAAGCGGGGACCGGGCCGCGGCGCTGAACACGATTGTCAGCCGCTACCTGGATCCGGAGCTCGTTGCCTCCGGCCAATGCTGTCCGCTGACCACCCTGGGCAGCGATGTCGCCAGGCGCGGCGCGTCGCGGGCGGCGGCGGGCGGGGCGCTGCGCGGCATGCTCGATGCCCTTTGCCGGTGTTTGCCGGGGCGTAAGCGGCAGCGGGCGCTGACGGCGCTGTCCACGATGGTGGGGGCGGTGGTGCTTGCGCGATTGTCCGGCGATGCGGCCTTGTCGGCGGAATTTCTAAAGGCCGCCGCCGACAGTGTGCTGCCGGTGCGGCCATCCAGGGCGGCATAGGGCCGGGCCCCTGTCAGTGAAGCCGCGATCCGGACGCTGCTGAACCTTCCCGCGCTGCAACGGGACGGCCTGAGTCTTATGATAAGCGGCGAAATAAGCGATTGATTCGACCGGAGCCGTCGGCGTCTTATGGTCGTGGCGGGCGCAGGCTCGCTATCCACGACTTGCGGTGCTGGTCCGGGAAAAGGCGTGGATGGCGGGCCTGCGCCCCATAGGCGTTAAAATAGCTACCAGAACGGGCCGTACTCCCCCTTGTGTCATGGCCGTGCTTGGCGCGGCCACCCGGGACTTTGCTTGTTCCGCAACCGCAAGGCGTGGGTGACCGGACCAAGCCCGGCCATGACACATATCAAAAAGCCGAGGTGTCGCCGCCCTATTTTAACGCTCATGGGGCGCAGGCCCGCCCTCCACGCCTTTTCCCGGACCAGCACCGCAAGTCATGGACGGCGGACCGCGCCCGCCATGACGATGAGACGCCGACGGCCCCCG